>JAISPL010000028.1 GCA_031274925.1 Syntrophobacterales bacterium
GTTCTTGCATCTCATTCAACAAAGTTGAAGCCGCATTCTTTACAACGAAACCGCTGCTTACCCCTTACTATTCCATTTTTTATAGTTCGTTCTGAGTCGTAATTCTTACACTTCGGCATAATACACCTCCAATAAGAGGAGGTGTATTATAAATATATCGCTATGTAAATATTCTCGAAAATATTAGTATGGTTTCGTGTAGCCACTGTTTGAAAAGCCACCCTCCCCCATCTACAAATTCTCTTTTCTCCCGGCTTAAGCAAACCTAAGAGGTCCTCCACCCACCCGCTTAGTGGCATCTCCTGCAACGAGGAGACGATCGGCTTCTCAAGGACACACACAGGCTTCCACCCCCTGCAGGCAAGATTCCAGACTATGTTAAGACAACCCGCCAACGAAAGTGGCCTTCCGTGCATCCGGTTGGATTTTATCAGCGCAATTCGCTATAGTTAGGGCGGAGGTCACATTGGACAAAGAATCGGGGAAAGATTTGACGGTGGGGAGTGTTCCTAGACATCTCCTCCTCTTTTCCGTGCCTATGCTGATAGGCAACGTGATGCAAATCGGATATAGCATGGTCAACACCATATGGGTCGGTCATTTGGTGGGAGAAGATGCCGTTGGGGCCTCTGGAGTCAGCTTATTTATCCTTTTCGTACTCATGGGGCTCGTAATGGGTATGTCAATGGGCTCCACCATACTCGTCGCTCAATATTACGGTGCAAAAGACTACTCCATGGTCGGGAAAGTGGTAAATACGTCGTTTGTCCTCGCCCTCATACTCGGTGGAATCCTTACCATAGCGGCCATACTGTCGGCCGACCCCCTGTTGAAAGCCATGGATACACCCCCTGAGAATTTCGCCATGGCATCAAGTTACCTCAAGATAAGCATGCCCGGGTTTATTCTCATGTATTTGAGCTTTCTCATCAATTCCATTTTACGGGGGACAGGTGATACAGTGACCCCGCTCATATTCATGTCTGTGGGGATAGTGTTAAATGCGGTCCTTGACCCTTTCTTTATCGGCGGCTTCGGTCTTTTCCCGTTCCATGGCCTCGATGGGGCAGCTTATGCTACGCTTGTGTCGCAGACGGTAGCGTTGGGGATAAGTTTTCTGTATCTTAACCGGAGAAATCACCTGGTGGCGCTCCATCCCGGAAGACTAACCATGGACAGGCATGTTACATTTCTACTCTTCAAGATCGGTCTTCCCTCAATCATTCAGCAGTCCCTGGTTTCCATCAGCAGTCTTTTCATCACAACCTTCGTAAATGCCTTCGGCAGCGCTGCGACCAATGCCTTCGGTGCAGTGGTACGCGTCGACATGCTAGCATTTATGCCTTCCATTTCCATGAGCATGGCCGTTTCCGCCCTTACAGGCCAGAATCTCGGCGCCCTCAAGCCCGAAAGGGTAAGGGAAGCGTTCAGATGGGGAATTGTCATGACATCGGCCATAACAATCCTCATATCGTTCGTCGTTGTCTTCCTCGCGAGACCGATACTGACCATCTTCGGCCTTGGTGGCGATCCAAAAGTGATGGATATAGGAGTTACATATCTCCGTATGGTAGGCTCATGCTACCTGTTTTTCGGTATAATGTTCGTATCAACCGGTGTGATTAACGGGGCAGGTCATACTATGATTACCATGGTCTTTTCGCTTTTTTCCCTGTGGGTAGTACGGATACCCGTCTCATGGCTTCTCACGAAAACCATCCTCGGAATAAAAGGGATCTGGATAGCCGTGATGCTCAGCTTCGTGGTAACCATGGCTATAAACCTTGCATATTACCGCTCCGGAAGATGGAAAAGGACAGTAATAACCACACCTGCCGCCATAACTTTTATGGATTGACAAACGCTCAGGAGACAGACGCTAAGTGCGTTCTCATAAATCTCTTTCTGGAGGGCGGGTGAGGAGGTTCTTCAGGCATCCGTTATTGAGGCAATCTTTCAAAGTACAGTATCTTTACACCAAGCCAAAGGTTCGGGTTTTACAAGAGCCCTCTGGAGCACCCCCCGTCATCCCCCACCTTTCTAACTTATCTGCTGCTCTCCTATGTTCCCTCGGTGACTTCATCTTAAGCCCCTTGTGAGGATGATTCTCGTTGTAATCTTCAAACCAGGAAGAGAGTATTTCCATCACTCTTAAACGTCTTGGCTCGAGAAATACCTCCTTCTCTGCACTGACGTAATAACTTCTAGGCTCATCTTTTTTCTCCTGGTTATAGTACAAGTGCTAGGGCTATGACTACAACCTATTTTTGGATTTATGAGTGTCCTGTTAAAAAAAGGGGGGGGACTGCAGTACATGTCCCATAGTTTTTCCCTTCTTAAGTGAGGGTATGGTATACGCCATTACTCATAGGGGGGGGTAGACAGTCCGAGTAAAACAAGTATTTAAAATTACCTTTGGCATCCTTAATCGTAGCATTCCTTTGGATGAGCCTTCTTAAATCTGCGCCTACTCGCGTGCGGCCGGAGAGGAAACCTATTGAGTTACTGACGATATTCCTGTAAGAAATCAGCCATCCGTTTGGCTACGATACTTATTTCCTCTACAGTGGGCAGGAATACGATTCTGAAGTGGTCCGGCGCGTGCCAGTTGAACCCGGTTCCTTGGACCATAAGTACTTTCTTTTCGATAAGGAAATCAAGGAGGAATTTCTGGTCATCATGGATGGAATACATCTTGACATCAATTTTGGGAAATACATAAAGTGCGCCCATAGGTTTCACGCATGTGATCCCCGGAATGGAGGCGAAGCTGTTGCACGCTGCTTTCCTCTGCTCGTACAGTCTGCCGCCAGGTGAAACTAGGCGGTGTAGGCTCTGATACCCGCCCAGGGCTGTTTGAATGACAAGCTGGGCTGCCATATTACCGCACATCCTCATGCTTGACAGTATATCCAGACCGTCGGTCATGTAGTCTTTTGCGGCTGCCTTTTTTCCACTCACAATCATCCAGCCCGCACGCAGGCCGGGAATGCGGTGAGACTTGGACAGGCCGTTGAAAGTCACAAATACTATGTCTTTGGAAAGCGATGCGACCGGGACATGAGTCGCGCCGTCGTAGAGAATCTGATCATATATCTCATCGGCAAATATGATCAGTTCATGCCTTTCGGCTATGTTTACTATATTAAGTAGAGTATCTCTTGAATATACCGCCCCCGTGGGGTTGTTTGGGTTGATGAGAACTATACCTCTCGTTCTGGGAGTGATTTTTGATTCCATATCTTTGAGGTCCGGGTTCCAATCGGATGCCTCATCGCATACGTAATAAACGGGTTTTCCGCCGGACAGAGTTATCGCGGCGGTCCAGAGCGGATAATCAGGCGATGGAACAAGCATTTCGTCGCCATCGTTCAAGAGTCCCTGCATAGCCATCATTATCATCTCTGAAACTCCGTTGCCTACATAAATGTCCTCTATCTCGACCCCTTCGATTCCTTTAAGCTGACATTGTTGCATAATTGCCTTTCGTGCAGGGAAAAGGCCTTTCGAGTCGCCATATGCCTGGGCTGACTTTATATTTGCCGTTAAATCACGGATGATCTCGTCAGGAGCGCTTATTCCGAAAGCAGGTGGATTTCCGCTGTTCAATTTGATAATGGTGTACCCTTCTTCTTCAAGGCGTTTTGCCGCATTCAGAAGAGGGCCTCGAATTTCATAACATATGTTGTTCAATTTTGTGGATTTCGTGATCTTACGCATAGAATTATTCCTGTTTCCTCCAGCTTCTCTTATGTTCGTGAGACATCTCTGAATATTATTCAAGAAACAGTGCTCTTTGTCAATGGGTGCTTGGTCACCTTCAGACAAAAAGGAGCAAGTGTGTTGTTCAGTCTGTTTGTCTTTATAATTTTACAGACTTATTCTCAGGTTTTCTTGAGCAACGATTACACAACTCTTCCGCTTCTTCTCTGCTTGAGGTGTTTTTCTCGTACTACTGATACCGAAATTGGAAGTATTCACAAAAATTCGTGTAGTCACGCTTCTTTAGATAGTCCTCCTGCAGTTCACGGCAGCGATTCAATCTTCCCTTTGTCTCAAAACTCTAGAGTAGGCGCAGATATGAAGATCTTTTTTG
The DNA here is from genome assembly GCA_031274925.1 of Syntrophobacterales bacterium. Classification (NCBI taxonomy): domain Bacteria; kingdom Pseudomonadati; phylum Thermodesulfobacteriota; class Syntrophobacteria; order Syntrophobacterales; species Syntrophobacterales bacterium. The sequence goes on from JAISPL010000028.1 coordinate 4,097, forward strand.
CATGAAGGAGAATCGTTCTTGAAGGATACCTTGCAAGGATTGAGGAGAGTCGTGCGCTTGGGACATTTCATCGTAGCCTCTCGAGAAGGACTCTAAGATTGGGGATAACCCGGCTGTCGCCGTTGCCGTCGGCGCAGAGATGATAAGATTCAATGCCGAGCCGTGACGGTGCCTCAAAGTCAAAAATCCGGTGGTCGCCCACGTGGATGATCTCATGGGGGGAGACGCCAAGGTCATTGAGGAGTCTTGTATAGAACGAGTCCCCTTTTTTCACTATCTTGTAATCGCTCGTTGCCGACACGATGGTACTGAAGTGGCGGCCTATATCGGTGTGCGAGACTTCTTTCTCCACGAATATACGAGCCGCGTTTGAGGCGATAACCAGGATGTAGTTCTCCTGAAGTGTCTCAAGAACCTCCCGGACAAACGGAAGAAGGCTGATGTACGGTTCATACCGGTTTAGCAACTCCCCGGAGGATACAGGCAGATCAAAGCGTTCAAGCCAGTAATCTATGTCATACCATTCGAGTTTCCCGTCCCCTACAGTCCCGTACTCCTTCTGGGTAAGAGTCTTAGCCTCTTCAAGGGAGATGTCGTACCTGCGGGCGAAAACTTCGGGAAGCCCGTGATTCCAGACCATATCTCCATAAATACCGTCCACGAGTGTCCCATCAAGATCGAAAGAGAATATTTTTTTCATGGAGTCATTATACCACGACAGCAAATGGTTTTTAAAGAGGCTGCTATCGTTCAACAAGAGCAACGGTCTCCAGATGGCCGGTCTGGGGGAAGGCATCGAAAGGCACAACTTTTCGAAGAACGTAACCGTATTTTGTGAGATTATTAAGGTCACGGGCAAGGGTAGATGGGTTGCACGATACATAGACTATTTTCCCGGGCTCTATCCTAGCTATGAGATCACACCCCTTGTTGCTGATGCCGCCTCTCGGAGGGTCAATCACGAGAATCTCTGGTTTTGCGGGAAGACGACTGCCCACCCGTTCAACCATGCCTTCAATGAAAATGCAGTTTTCTATGCCGTTGATCCTCGCGTTCTCACGAGCATTGGCAATGTTGTCGGGATTAGAATCGACCCCGGTCACTTTGTTTGTTCTCCTTGAAAACATCATTTCGATCGGTCCCATCCCGCAATAGAGTCCCAGAACCCTATCCTGAGGACCGGGCTGGCCAAGTTCCATGGCGGCTTGATAAAGGGTCTCTGCAATCCTTGAATTTGGTTGGAAGAAAGATTGAGGATATATTCTGAACGTGAGACCGCCCAGCGATTCTTCGATGAAGCGCTTGCCAAAAAGGTGCTCCTTCTTTTCGTAGAGGCCTGCATCCGACCTGCGGGTGTTGATGGCCCGCCACAGACTTACAACCTCAGGGGCTTTATTACTCAACATACGCCACAGGTCTTGCATATTCGGCAATATACCTCGCGACGTTTCCAATATGACCATCACCTCATCCGTCGTTTTTGATTCTTTAAGTACCAGACGCCTGAGCAATCCCTTTTTTGTGGCCTGGTCATAAGAAAGAAAACGATGTCCATTGAAGAAGTCCAGAATCGGTGGAAGAATTTTCTCGACGCAATCACTGAAGGCGAGACATTTTCCAAGAGATATTACCTTGCCTTCGTAATCCATTTTCTGCCATGCCCCCTCTCGCAGTCCGGCAATGAGGCCGTATTCATCCTTTCCGAAAGCCATCTCCACTTTGTTTCGGCTGAAATAATGCTGTGGTGAGGGCACAATAGGGAGCATGGCAATTGACGCGGTGTCCATGTGGCCTATCCGGGCAAGTGTTTGTACAAGGTGGCGCTCTTTCACTTCCAGCTGTTTGCGATATGACATGTGCTGGAGAGTACAACCTCCGCAAAGGCCGAAATAAGGGCATGGTGGTTGCCGCCTGTCTGGAGAAGGTTCTTCAATCTCGAATATCTCGCCGTAAGAAAACCTTTTTTTCTGTCCGGTGACCTTGATTTTCAGCCTGTCGCCAGGAACGGCCCCGGGAACGAAGAAAACGAAGCCGTCTTTCCTTCCCACACCGTAACCGTCAGGAAGGGCCATATCGACAATTTCCAATGAGAGTTCCGTGAATTTCATCGGGTCAGGAACAACTACAATCGTCTGTCTTCGTCACTTCCAGACCGTATGTTCGGGCATTGTCATAGAAGGGCGAGATTTTTATATCAAACTCGCTTCCGGACCAGGTCTCAAAGGCCAGGAAGTCCTGATGTTTTTCAATGGGGACACCGTGTTCGTCGAAAATAACCACAGCAATATGGGCCAGTACCTCATAGGATCTGGTGTTGGAAATGTCACCCATAACTCTTGTCCAGAACGTGGAGGCGATCTGAGCGTGGTACGCAGGTAACAGTCTCGGAAAAGCGTGATTTCCCAGCTTCAGGTCTGGGACTGTTTTTACGAAAAAAAGTTCGGGCGGTCTCTGAATACCAGCCGGGCAGTTTTTATTCTTATCATACACTAAAGCGATTTCCTCTGCCAAATTTCTTTCCGAGGGGCAGATCTCGAAGTCCAAGGGTATGCTTCCTTATTTGTTTTGAGGGGAGGCATGGTTTATCTCAAATTAACGATTATCTTCGCTGAGATAATCGCCGAGCATGCCCCTGGTGTGTTCCTCGTCGTGGCAATATACGCAGAGGTTCTCCCAGTTGGAACCGTCGGAAGGGTTGTAGTTATGGTTCCCGTCTTTATGGTGGACAGTCAGGAGGTGCCTGTCTTTGTAATCAAACTCCCTCGCGCACTTCGCGCAGATGAGGCCATGAATTTTGAGAGACTGTTCCCTGTAATCATTTTTTGAAGCGCTCATGGCTTTAAGTTCTCGCACAATTTCGTCGACGGATTTACCGCCTTCCTTTCCAGGCTGCCCTGATTTGCATCTCACTGTGTATCGTTTATTCCTCATCTCTCAATCCCTTAAAGATCAGCCTTATTCCACAAGTATAACCCATAGCGAAGAAGATTGCCATACCGGGATAGAGGCATGGAAGGGCTTTTTTCCTTTAAAACAGTGGGTATTTATGTTAATAATGAGTTATCTTAGATTAGTTGTTACAGAGGAAGAAGATGGCAAAGATACAGACGTTAAGAGGGTTTAGGGATATATCGGGCGAAGAGATTGAGAGGTTTCGCATTATTGAACAGGTTTCGAGAAAATACTTTGATCTCCTGGGCTTGGCGGAAATAGAGGTTCCTGTCTTGGAGAGAACTGAACTCTTCGTTCGAAGCATAGGGGATACCACAGATATTGTGGAAAAAGAAATGTTCACCTTTACCGACTTAGGTGGAGACTCAGTGACGCTGAGGCCTGAGGCCACTGCGGGGGTGGTGAGGGCTTATCTGCAAGCTGGTTTGTATGCAAAGGAACGGGTCAGCAAGCTATTCACCATGGGACCTATGTTCAGACATGAAAAGCCTCAGAAAGGGAGATTTAGACAGTTCCGTCAGATTGATGTTGAAGTCTTCGGCAGCAGCGATTCGCTGATTGATGCGGACCTTCTCTGGATGATTTCTCTCATACTGGGAGATTTGAAAATAGCCAACTACAGCATTGAGGTGAACAGTGTGGGATGTCCCCGGTGCAGAGAGGACTTCAGAGGAAAAGTTATAAGCTACTTTGAGACAAAGAAAGATGAGTTGTGCGGCGATTGTTTGAGGCGTCTCTATCGGAACCCGCTCAGGATTTTTGACTGCAAACATGAACATTGCATTGAGGTAAGCCGGCAGTCCCCGTTTCTTTTCGACAGTCTCTGCGATTCGTGTAAAGACCATTTCGATGCTTTTCTCACGCACCTCAATGAGTTCGGTGTTGTGGTTACAGTAAACAAACGTCTTGTGAGGGGACTTGATTACTACACGAAAACCGTGTTCGAGTTTACTTCCGGTGATCTGGGCGCTCAGCGGGCTTTCATTGCAGGAGGCAGATACGACAATCTCGTTGAGGAAATGGGAGGGCCAAAGACGCCAGGTACAGGGTTTGCCATAGGAATGGAAAGACTGGCCATGCTTTCAGGGGCCACGATAGCGATGAGAGATCCTGTCTATTATTTTGCGTATGTCGGAGAGAAGGCGAAGAAGTTTGTGATCCCCGTACTCAGGGCCTTTGCGGACAATGGATTATCGCTCCGGTATGACTACGAGGGAAAATCACTTAAGTCTCAAATGAGATACGCAGACAGTCTGAAGGCTGATTTTGTTCTGATCCTCGGGGATGATGAGATTAACCGCGGAGTGGTGACACTGAGAAACATGAAGACTAAGGCCCAGCGGGAGATTCCTCTTGATCCTTCAAGAATGCCCGTCGAAGTTACGAAACTGGTTTGATCGTATACTTTGCCTCATGGAGTGTTCCGACCATCTTGTCCTACTTCTCCACCCAATCTATCATTTCCCCTCATACACACAATGCTATAGAGGAGGAATGATATTCAAAACCTGTAAGGCGTTTGCGCCCCTGCGCTGGTCTTTCCGGATACTATCCCCATAGGCAAGGAAAAGATAATCAGATACGAGAAGACGACGAAATTGTTGTAAATTATAACTCACATGCGACATTTTCTACACAAAGAAAAGATTTTGGTTAATTTTTGTGTAGCCATTTTACATTATATTTACTAAAATAATTCAGAACTCATGATATATACAAGTCCGTGCAATCCTTTGATTGATAACGCTATGTATGTTGAGGAACTGATTTATGACGATGTGAACCGAATTGCGATGGAAAAGTCAGAGCGGGCGATAAAGGCATGGATTATTTCCCGGGGATAAAAAATCTCTGAGACAGAAGTATTGAGTTGGATTCATGCAGGCATTGATGGATTGGAACTGGAGGGTGAGTTGATTAATGAAGATATGGTATACGATTTCGTGCCTATTGATGATCCCACTAAGGATGAACCTCATTTTATATCAAAAAAGATTCTAGGCGCTATTCAGCACCTTGACCCCGGAGGTGCGCTTGAAATTATGGTCTTGCCCAAGAAGATGAAAGAGATTCCTGACAACAGTTTTGTGGTGATGAACGGTAGCGCACTTACGGGCGTAAAGGACAATTTCTATGTCAAAGTCATGACGATCATGAAGGATAAGAGCGTGAAGGGCATGATCAACGCTGACGGGGACATGCCGAGAAATGAGTGTCGAGGCTGCCTGACTTTACCTAATAAAGCCCAACATTTACGGATTTGACAGGCTTACGGAAAAGAGCGTGATTGGAATTGAGGAAATAATCGAATATGCGAAACCGTATCAGGCGTACATTGAGTGCATAATTATCAATGAATCCCAGAAGGACTGCTTGGTTTTCCTGGAGGGTGTTTTTCCCCAAAGTGAAAGTACGTAAGTGTCGTGGGCCGGGAAATGCCCTTCTCGCGGATGCCATATCTAGATTGAGTTCCGACGGAGCTTCTTCTGGGGTGTCCTGTCTTGGCGTCACGTACGGATAGCATGAGTCGAGGTACCAGTTGTGTGTGCAGGAGGTGTAAAATATGAATAAAATTATGATTGTTAAAAAAATTTAATTTACTTATTTGAAATGATATATTATGTTTATCTAAATAAAGAAAGGAGGTGAAAGTAGATGAAGAAATTAGTGGTGTTATTTATAGCAATTTCCTTTTTTGCAAGTTTTTCTTTGATCGGGTGCGGCCAGTCATCGGAGCCTGCGAAGCCAGCTCCGCAAGAAGAGGCGAAACCGGCAGAACCAGCGGCAGAACCAGCGAAAGAAGCAGCACCGGCAACTCCGGCCCAGGACACAACAGCAACACCTGCCCCGGAAAAAGCAGAACCAGAATCGGCGAAAAAATAGTTATCAAATATCAGGGTATATCCTTGAGGGTATACCCTGAATGATGAAAGAAGGGGAGGACCATGAAAATTAGATCGTTTGGCATTATTGTGTTAGCTCTTGTTCTTGGTACGGTCTTGACCGGCTGTGGTTGTTTTATGCAGGCCCAGAAAGGTGAGGAAGCGCCTCCACCTCCTCCAGAGGTACAAGCGGTTGCGCCTGAGGAGGCAAAGGTGGAAACCCCGGTAGCATCAGAACCAGCCCCTGCACCGGAGGCTGTAATGTTGAAAAGTATAAATTTTGATTTCGATAGATATAATATCAGACCCGGTGACGAAGCAATACTAAAAGAAAACGAGGGTTGGTTTAAGGCAAATCCCGGGAAGAATGTGAAAATCGAAGGGCACTGCGATGAGCGGGGCACTGTAGAGTACAACTTGGTTCTCGGACAGAAGAGAGCCGATGCGACCAAGAATTACCTTGTGAATCTCGGTATAGACGATAAAATTCTTGAGACTGTGAGTTATGGCAAGGAAAGGCCCATTGATCCAAGACACAAAGAAGAAGCATGGGCAAAGAATAGAAGGGCCAATATCGTCCCAGTTCAGTAAGTTGTCGAGAAATGAGGAGGGTAATTCCGTTACCCTCCCCTTTATCGATAGTGGTGAAAAATTATCGGAACATCTATCGTTAGACCAATCGGTTAAAGCCGATATCAGTAGAGTCTCCAAATTATACCCTTTTAGAATTTCTAGGCATTATTTATCGCTTATAAAGAAAGAAGCGCCCCTGTCGTGTCCGATCGGGCGTCAGGCTATACCCTGCGTTGACGAACTTACCGGGGAAGGGGAAGTGGATCCCCTTAACGAAAAAGGCAGTCTTATTACGCCGGTCTTTATAAAACGATATCCCGGGAGAGGAGTATTTCTGGTGAGCGCCGAATGTGCCATGTATTGCAGGTATTGCAACAGGCGGCGTCTGGTCGGGAAGGAATGGAACCCGGTACTGTTCCGTGAGGAGACTCTCGATTATCTTGAAAAGGACAAGGAGATCAGGGAGGTAATCCTTTCGGGAGGAGATCCTTTGATGCTGGCGTCTGAAGAGTTGTCTTATATCCTTTCTAGACTGAAACGGATGGGTAAGGCGATTATACGCGTAAGCACGCGCCTCCCGGTAGTATGCCCCGAAAGGGTAACCGAAGCATACTATGATCTAATCAGAGATAACTCACCTTTATGGGTAGTCATCCATATAAACCATCCGAACGAGATATCTCCAGAGTTTACGGCTGTAGTACGACGATTGTTGAGGTCAGGAGCGGTTCTCGTGAGTCAAACCGTGCTGTTAAGGGGGGTGAACGATTGTCCTCACATCCTTGCCCGGCTTTTTGAAGAGCTTGTGAGTAACGGGATCAAGCCATATTATCTCTTCCAACTGGATGAAGTTGCAGGTGCGTACCATTTCAAGGTGAGGCTGGATAGAGGGATGGAGATAATGAGGACGCTCAGGAAAAATATTTCAGGCCTTGCCATGCCGTATTATGCCCTTGACATATCCGGAGGCTTTGGAAAGGTCCCACTGGATCACCAATATATAAAGGGAAAAAGACATGGTGTTGTCACAATAGAAAGTCCTTTGAGTGGATTTGGCATCTATGATGACAATGGAACGGAGAGCCATTGCATGAGTTGTCATATCTGTCGCCCTGTGGAACCGAAAATTTAGAAGAGAAAGCGTTCGACTACAGGAAGATATGCAGAAAGCATTGATGGAAACATCAATTTTTGGACTTTATGTCCTGTCTTTCTTATTGTCATGCGGCAGAGGCTTGAAAATTGCTTTCGTGTAGTTCACTGCTGAAAGTATGCTGAAAAAGAGAGCGATGTATATAATGATCAAACCTATTTGACGGATGGAACTGTTGAAGTCGACACATGAGATACCGATGTACTGGAGGTAGTCACACATGCTGTAATTGCTTTTTTCCGGAACATTAAATAATATACACGAGATCCCGATGATCTGAAAGGTTGTTTTTAGTTTCCCGGAAAAAGACGGATAAATGGCGATGCCCTCCATGGCGTAAAACGATCGGAGGCCGTTTATAAGGAATTCTCTACCAACGAGAATAATGGTGACCCACAGAGGTACGAGTCTGTAAAACGTCAAAGTAATAAGAACTGATGAGACAAGGAGCTTATCGGCAATAGGATCAAGGTAAAGACCGAGTTTGGTAGTGAGCCTCATTTTCCGAGCCATAAACCCGTCAAGGCCGTCTGTTATTCCCGCTACAATAAAGAGAAGGCATGCAGCGAAAAAAAATCTTTCATCCTCGGTAGAAATAAATACGATTATTACGGGGATGAAAAGGATTCGAACTACACTCAATCTGTTTGGCAGTGTCCAGACAGATGTCTTTTCATCCTTATCCTTCATATGGGTTTTTCAGCTTGTTATAATAGTATTTTACTCGCTTGATGAAATTCCGTGTCTCTTCTATGGGCGGAATGTTCATCTTGTGCTCTATAACTTTTTGAGGGCCTGCATTATATGCTGCGAGTGTGAGCTCCAAGTCTCCGAAAGTATCTTCCAAGTATCGCAGGTAGCGGGCACCGCCCTTTATATTCTCGTCCGGATCGAAAGGGTTACCTACCTTCATCAGTTTCGCAGTATTGGGCATAAGCTGCATCAAGCCCTGAGCTCCTTTTTGTGAGATGGCGTTGGGATTAAAATTGGACTCCGCCTTTACTACCGCTTTTACGAGCGACGGATCGACGCCATGAGTCTCGGAATGCCGGGCGATAAGAGAGTCGTAAAGACTATTATTGATCTTGCCGCCCTTGAAGTCGCCGGTCGACACCATCACCCCTTTTTTATCTGAAATTACTGTATGGTATTTTTTCCCGATCGGGGTTATATTGGTGAAATGAGAGACACCTTCTTCATCCACGTAACCATACACGGCACAATAGGCGGAGAAAGGGGAAAAAAGGATCATACCCAATATGAGCAGCTTCAATAACATCACCATGTATTTTCATCATTTTTTACCTTTTTGTCAAGTTTTTTAGAGACATTTGATGAATCGAAACAATAATTATGATGGGAGATCTGGTTGATAGTTCGCAATGAAGCCTTTGTAGTCTCGAAAGATGTGACAAGAGAGATAAAGATTAGGTCATCAAATTCATAAGGAGCTGAGATTGAGCGGAACGCTCTATGTAGTTGCCACACCGATAGGCAATCTGAAAGATATCACTCTGAGAGCCATTGAGGTTCTTGGGGCTGTGGATTTTATCGTAGCGGAAGATCGGGATCGCGCCCTTAAGCTTCTGAGTCATCTTGATATAAGAAAGCAGATTATTTCCATCAACAGTTACTCAGAAGAGAGAAAAGCAAAAGAAGTGTGTGAAAGGATCGAGGACGACAAATCGGCTGCACTCATAACAGCCGCCGGTACCCCATGCGTATCAGACCCTGGAAGGGCTGTGGTAAACCGGTGCCGCGAAGCAGGAATCGAAGTGACGGCTGTGCCCGGACCTTCAGCTGCAGTCGGGGCTCTCTCTATATCTGGCCTCTATACTGACAGATTCTTGTTCTACGGATTTCTTCCTTTGAAGAAAGGGAAGAAGAAGAAGGTTCTTAGAGAGATGGCTCAATTGCCTTATGCGATTATTCTTTACGAATCTCCCCGGAGGGTGAGAGAGACTCTTCTGGTTGCTTACGAGGAAATGGGAGATCGGGAGGCGGCAGTCTTCAAAGAACTCACCAAAGTCCACGAGGAGGTTTGGAGAGGCACGTTGGGAAACCTCCTCGTGGACTTTGGTGAAGCCGAGCTGAAAGGGGAGTATGTTCTTATTGTCGGCGGAGCTGCTACTGGGAATGGGAGATACAGTAAAGACGAGAATCGACATCCGTAAAGCTGGCCCAGGACATAAAGACGGTCGTTGCCTCTGAAGGAGAGGAAAAAGGCGGGGAAGATCGGGGCTTCCATCGCAATAAAATGGTGTAATCCAGGCAACTTTAAGTTAAGTTAAGTTTCCCGCACCAGCATGTGATTGGCAACGGTAAGAAGCGCTTTCTTGTAAGGGGAGTCTTCGAAAATTTTCAGGTGGTCTCTTGCGGTTGTAATATGTTTTATGATCATATCGGAGGTATATCCAATACCGCTGTGTTTCTCTATGATTCTGCGAACTACGTCGAAATCTCGTTGCGTCATGGTTGGTTTTTCGAGAACCTTCCTGGCATAGGCTTTGTCCTGGTCTCGTGCGGATTTCAAGGCATGAATGAGAGGGAGAGTGACCTTACCTTCTTTCAGGTCCGTGCCCACATTTTTCCCCAGTATGGCATCGTAAGAGGTATAATCAAGAATATCGTCCTTCAGTTGAAAGGCTATGCCCAGATTATAACCAAAACCTCTCAGGGCCGTCCTTTGAAGTTCCCCGGTACCGGCCAAGAGAGCCCCTATTTCACACGCCGCTGAAAACAGGACGGCAGTCTTGTTGCCCACAACCTCGAAATACTCTTCTTCCGTGGTTTCCACATCTGATGTCTTCAGCAATTCAAGAATCTCACCTTCGGAAAGGGCAGTGGTAGCCTTCGAGATCGTTTTCAGGATATCGTGGTTGCCGTCTTCGGCCATAAGTTCAAAAGACTTGGAATAGAGAAAATCACCGACGAGCACGCTCGACTCATTTCCCCATACGGTATTTACGGTTGAGTTGCCGCGCCTCGTCTTTGCATTGTCCACCACGTCGTCATGAAGGAGGGTAGCCGTATGGATGAATTCAACGATGGCGGCGTATGGGATATGGCGATTGCCCTCGTAACCCGAGAGTCTTGATGACAGGATGAGGAGGATCGGACGGATCCTCTTGCCACCGGAGCTGATTATATATGTCACGATCTGTTTGATAAAACTTACCCGTGTGGTTACCAGTTTCTGGATTGACTGCTCAAGTGTTTTGAGATCGCTTTCTATTAGTCTTGCAACGCTTTCCATGCCGGGCCCTTTAAAGAATAATAGGATTTAACCTCTTCCGTATAATTGCCATTATCATATATGCATAAAGGTTTTTCAACAATTGTGCCTACTCCTCCTTCTTTAAGCAGCTCCGCAAGAAAGAGGTTTGGTTTTTCTCCGCGCCTCGGCTGAACGAACCTCACGCGCTTCAGCTCAAGTCTCTGCGATTTTGCGCTGTATATTAGCTCGGCAAGCCTTTTCACGGGATATATTACGTAGAGTCTCCCCTTACGCTGAAGAAGCGACGAGGAGAACGAAAGGAGAAGGGGCAGATCAAGCTCGGTCTCATAGCGGGCAACATATCTTGAATCATCAGGGCTCTTTCTTCCGGAACCACGCTTTGTATACGGAGGGTTAGATACTATCACGTCAATACGGGCATCCCGAAGCACCTGTGCTTCCGTTCTGATGTCTCCCTGCAGAAACTGAATATTTCCACAGTTATTTATTTCTCTATTCTTGACGGCCGCCTGAAACAGCCCGAGCTGCAATTCAATGCCGATCATGCTGTTTTGGAGACCCATCCTCGTCATATAGACAGGTATAATACCACAACCAGTACCAATATCCAACAACCTTTCATTTTTTTTGAGAATAACGAAGTTTGCCAGAAGGATGGCATCAATGGAAAAACGGTACCCTCGTTTTTTTTGAACGATCCTCAGATCCTCACCGCACAAAAAATCCAGTGTTTCATCGGCCCATGCGGTTTCAGGCATATTTATAGTAGATCAGTCCTGTGGATATTTTGGGGTAAAAAAAGGTTGACTTTGGCGGCATGTACAAGCCATTGTCAGCTACTTCTTTTACTTCTTTCGTGGTAGTGGGGGGGAGAAGGAAAGCCAGATCAACTTTCTTTTCCCGCACGGACTGCAGTAATTCGTCAGCATCCTGCGTAAACGATATTTCTTCTTCCTTGAAACCGAGCACCCCCTTCAGCAAACCTGAATGAAGAATGTTGACTTTAAGGCGTTCGAGAGGACCTCCATCGCGTGGAAGTCTTGCGGAAAAAATATAGACATTGCCGGTATCCTCTGTCGAGTACAGTCCGAAAGCAGACTCGTAGGACGAGGCGATGATATGCAGAACGCGCTTAGCCGATTGGGGACCATCAAGAGGAATTCTCTGCACCTCCACATGGGCCTGCAAGAGATTTAAGGTCTGCTCCAAGGCTCTCGGAGTTTCAAAAGTGATCATGCGGTGATAAGGGAGAATTACCACTCCCTCCGAATACATGTTAGTCAGATATACTGGAATATCGGGAATATTGAGCCTGTAAGAGACATCCAGTCTGTGATGTCCATCGGCCACATAAATTTTTCTCTCATCCATCAGGGAGGTGAGCCGCCCGATTTCTTTCTGGTCCGACATCCGATAAAATCGGTTTTTTATGTGTTGTTCATCAATAAAATCGTAAAGCGTCTCTTTCTTGGACTTTTGAAGTACCTCTTCAATCTCAAAATTTCTGTCTTCGTAGAGCCCAAAAACAAGGCTGGTGAAGGTTTTTAATGATGCAATGAGTTTCTCTCGATCCTCCTTCGCTTTGCTTCTTGTTTGCTCATGGGTCAGAATACGTTCTTTATCCAGTTTATTGAGAGCGATGAATCCCCTTCTTAGATGTGGAACCCCGCCGATTACAAATTCCTGTTCATATATGTAGATTGTCTCCGTTGGGTCCGTCAGCAGCACCTTGCTTTGAAGCCATTCATCGAACGTAAGACGTGCATTGATATACTTATCAATTCCAGCCTCTGGGTCGGGGAGTTCCAGTCTGATGGCATTAAAGAGGTTTCTCTTGTAATAGACTTGGCTATCGGATATGACATCGTAAGGCGGGCATACGCAAGAAGCTATATCGCCTATTTTTTCTTTATTATAGAATATTCCTTTGAACGGTTTTGTATATGAGGATGCCATAATAGATACGTGTTAACATAGGAGGCTGCTTAATGTCAAAGTTTTTTGAACGTATATTGTAGTAAGACGCGAGAACGCGAAATTTCGAAATGGAGCCATGAATATCTTGACATACCATGAGAACTTATGGTTAAAATAAAGCGTTGCCGAGGTAGCTCAGTCGGTAGAGCAGGGGACTGAAAATCCCCGTGTCAGTGGTTCAATTCCGCTCCTCGGCACCATCTTCTTTTGAAGGGGTTTACAGAAAAACTGTAACCCCCCTTTGCGTTGTGTAAGTTGCATGTATCTATGATTAAACTCGGAATTTTTATGCCCGTGGTCATCTGTAACGATGGCTGATGCGGTCGTGTGTCATGGCAATCCTCTGTCTGGCGGGATATTATTTTCTTAGTCTCGGATAGTGTAGATACTTTTTGCATGTACCCGTGGAATGCAGTGGTATCTACGCGATTTTTGCTTGTCGGTCAAAGTTCTTTACGTTTCTCCCATATGAATGTCTGTCTCATTAAAACGTGAGATCACGCTTTGGTCAGGCCATCACCGATCTGGCAACGCTGGATATGAGGACCCGAACCTTGCCGGAGAAACGTTTGTCAAGCTCATATTATATATTAGAAGGGATATCGGTCCTGACGCAGAAGGATCGGACCGCATGGGAGATATATTCCGGAAGAGGTGACGAGAGGGATATGCGCTTTTCCCTTAATTTTTTGTATCAAGGTTTTGGAGGGCCTTCTCGGACAACATTTTAAGTATAGGAGAACCTTTCTTTGAAAGCCCCTGGTATACTTTTTTGGCATCGTCGGTTTGTCCTTTGACCGCATAAACGGTGCCGAGATATAATTGAGCCACCATGTAGCTTTTTCCCTTTCCTTCCTTCGCGACTTTCCCAAAGGCGGACTCAGCTTTTTCAATATCTTCTTTTTTGCCGGTGACGTAATAAGACTCAAGACTCTTTACACCATTGGCGATGAATATCTGGGCTTCCTCGTTTCTCTTTTCTTCATGTACGTAATAGCCGTAAGCGACTAACCCGGCTGCGCAGAATATGACGGCTGCTATGATAACGAGCCGGAGATTGACCTGAATAAACTCAAACGCTCTTTCAAACGCTATGATCAGCATATCAGGTTTCTTGATCGTCTCCTTGATAGTCTTTTTTACCATAATGTATATTTAATCACACAAGGAGTCATACTGTCAACGATATAAAAATCGAATGGGAGTGCCGTGTACTGCTTATCAGATGAAAGGCGGCGAGAGGCAAAGTTGACAGGATGTAAAGTTGGTCTTGAAACCTCCAATTCCTTTCCAGAAACAGACGAAGGTCATCATTTCTGCACCAGGCTGGAACCCTGCATACCCTGGCAAGGGTATCTCAAAGAGCTTGATTCCCTGATTTATGCAGAAGACCTCATGCTGGTCCTTGTGTGGTGAAGCGGGTGCCCGTGAGGAGGGTTTGTCCATTATCTGCTCGCAATGAATGTTCTTCATGAAGTAGGGGCATACCTTATCAGTATAAACGATAAATGTAACTATCGAAATACCAGAGCGAGAAATATCCAGGTAAAAGAAAACATGAAGAGGAGAGAGAATTAAAGCGAGACGAACGAGTTTGTATAATATCGCAGAAGAGGGTACCAGTTCCTTTGAACTGCTGGTTTGTCCCGCCAGGTTTTGCTAACGGGGAAGGAGAACTACAAGAAGTTCGTTTGTAACCAGTGTAGCCGCATTTTACCCTTATAAAGGAGAGAGAGGACATTCCGTATACTTGAGCGAGTTCCGAGGAGGGATGGGCGAACGCCAGTCCTAAAGCTTTACATATTACAGGGAAAGCAGACCTATTTATATTTACATATACGCTTAAGAGCTAAAGATATTGGTGAGTATCTCCCGGTCATTCATCGTTTCTGAATTTTCTTCGGGCGATTTTTTCACTCTCGTGGCACCGATATATGCTTTGTTATAGAAGTTGGTTTGGAGAGAGTCTATCTTTACCCCTATCCTAGCATGGCCCGAAGACGAGTGGATGAAATTTCCTTCACCGATGTAGATGCCGACATGAGTCGGGTATTTTACAAACCTTTTGGTTTTGAAGAATACCAGATCGCCTGGCGCCAGTTCATCCTGGGAAATCTTTGAACCAGTCTCGTACTGTTCTCGTGCACTCCTCGGAAGCTGAACATCAAATATATCGTAAATCTTTTTTACGAAAGCCGAACAATCAAGACCCCGCACGCTGTTACCGCCATACCGGTATGGAGTTCCCATAAAGCTTTTTGCCACTTTGACAAGCATATATTTCTCTTCGTGCGTTTTCCACGGTTTTAAAGGTTTTAAAGTTTTCATCGAAAGATCTACAACCTCCTCTCCCGTTTCCAACTCTGTTGTTCTTGGGATGAGAAGGACTTTTCCGGGGGAAAGCCTACGGTCCAGGTTACTGTTCGACTCAACGATGTCATCCTTCTCTATGCCGAATTTTTGTGCGACTTTTTCGACGGTATCGCCCCTCTTAACCTTATATTCTATGAACTCCCCATCGTCCTCCGCTTCTTCGGAAATCACGGCTTGGGATGCACTTCGCTGCCCTCTATTTTTTGCGCTGCCCTTGGCCTTTTGCATATGATCCTGTTTTAGAACGAGTTTTTGTCCGAGCTTCAGATCGTGATTATTTAAACTGTTGATGGTTTTCAGTTTATCTACTGAGATGTGGTATTTTTTTGCTACGGTCCAGAGGTTATCTCCTGGTTTTACCCTGTATGTGACCGCAGAAAAGGCAGGAACTGATATAATGACGGCAAGCCATAGGCCTGATATTAATATAAACAGACTCTTCTTCAACTGTTGTTTTCCTTAATTTTAAAAATACTTTTTTACAATTTTTTATATATTTAGAATATTTTTTATCAGAATAGACAAAATCATGTCAAGAAAAATTTTTGCCATAGCCACGAAGCGCGTGAAATAATCACAATATGGATATGGTTCTTGAATGATGTGCATTGCGCATTTCTACCGCACCCCTTAATGCTACGCGTAATGCTACGCGCGTAATGCGCAGATATAGCGCCCCTTAAAGTTTTCTGTCTCGTGGTACGTGGTACAATACCTACATGAAATATCAGGAAACAAAGTAACTGTGTATACTCTATGAATATCGCTTGGTATTTTCGACCAAATACCTTCGAAAAATCTTTAACGAAGGAATTTTTCAATACTTTAATATCAATATAGAAGAGCACTGCCTACAATCGAAATATATTGAAGCAAACTACTTATAGTAGACCATGTCCATCTGCTCATACTCAATCCTACCAAAGCGGTACCCATAATAAAATGAAACATCAGTGCAAAACTTAAAGAAAAATTCCCTTTTCTTAAAAAAGTATACTGAGGTATTTGGTTAGGAAGGTTACTTTGTTTCCACTATTGGAATAAACGAAATAAATAATATGTAACTATATCAAGTGTCAAAGGGCGGAATACTTAAGGGTAAGAGAGGCTTGAGCTGTGGGAATATCCTTAAGCGTGAACCAGGGGTTGTTTTATTTCTACAATAAACCTTTTGATCGAAATAGTTTTTGTGATAGTATATTATAAAATTACAGTTTAGGAGGCTGGATGATGGAGATTGGCAGAGAAATCCTGTGGAATGCAGGGGGAGCTGCGCGATGGATAACGTATGCGCTTATGATCCTAACCTTTATCGTTCTGATCATGGGGATTAAGCAGCGCTATGCAATGTGGAAGATCGGCAAGGCTGTCCCTATCAATTTCAAGGAGAAGTTAGGCGAGAGAATAGGGTATTTTATCAAAAGCGGTATATTTCATGCCACCATTCTGAGAGCAAGGGAAGGGTATCCCGGAACCATGCACTTGTTTATTTTCTGGGGGTTCCTGATTTTATCGATCGGAACGGCGCTGGTTGCACTTCAAGATGACGTGATCAAGCTTATCTTCGGCGTCGAATTCATCAAGGGGGACTTCTACATTGTCTTCTCGTTCCTCCTTGAAGTGGCAGGACTCATGGCAATTATCGGCATCATAATGGGCATATTGAGAAGGTATGGGACACAGCCATCGAGACTGGACAATAAGCCTGATGACGCGATTACGCTTGTATGGATTCTTGCGGTTCTCGTGACCGGTTTTCTGGTAGAGGGTGCTAGGATTGCAGCTACCCAGCAACCTTATGAGGTGTGGAGTTTTGTGGGCTGGGTTGTGTCATCGCTTTTCCCTGCTCCGGAGCAGGCCATTGATGTGGCTACTCATGAGATCGTCTACCTGCCTCACACGGTGCTTTGGTACATACACATGTTGCTGTCGTTCGGTCTTATTGCGTACATTGCATACTCACGACGGCTTCTTCACATCATCACCTCCTCGCTCAACATGCTTTTCAGAGGCGTTGAGGATGCACCGAGGGGGGCGGTAGCCGCAATTGAAGATTTCGAGAATGCAGAGGAATTTGGAGTAAATGCAATAGAAGGATTTACTTGGAGACAAATCATGGACCTTGATGCCTGCACAAGGTGCGGCAGGTGTCAGGATCGGTGCCCTGCTTTTAATACGGAGAAACCTCTCTCGCCGAAGAAATTTATTCAGGACCTCAAGGAGGAATGGGAAAAAACTGCGGTGGGTATAAAGAACGAAGAGGGCATAGTGGACAATGTGATTCCGGAAGAGACTCTCTGGTCTTGTACAGCCTGTCTAGCGTGTCAGGTGAATTGTCCGGTCTCCATCCCTACCTTTGACAAAAATCTGGAGATGAGACGGTATCTTACCATGACTTTGAGTCAGGTTAGTTCCGAGATGAAGCTTCTCTATAAAAACCTTCAGCAGAGGTCTGATCCGTACGGTATGGGTAAGAGCCAGAGACTTGAGTGGGTTGAAGGACTTGATGTCAAGAAAGCTACCGAGACAGAAGTTGAGTACCTTTACTGGGTCGGCTGCGTAGCATCCCTTGACGACAGAAACCGGAAGATAGCGAAGGCTGTTTCAACGATATTGGAGAAAGCTGGTGTCTCTTTTGGTGTCTTGGGTCCGGATGAAAAATGCTGTGGTGACCCGCTGAGAAGGACTGGAAATGAGTACCAGTATATGGAAATAGCGGAAGGCAATATCGGCCTCCTGAATGAGCTTGGAATCAAAAAGATAATAACCGCTTGCCCGCACTGTTATAACACGCTAAAGAACGATTATCCTCAACTGGGTGGCAATTTTGAGGTCTTCCATCATACGGAATTTATAGCCAAGCTGGCCCGGGAGGGAAAGATTTCTATTAGCCCGACTCTTGAGGGAATCACAACCTATCACGATCCATGCTACCTAGGAAGAGTGAATCAGATTTTTGACTCACCGAGAGATGTGGTAAACAAGGTCAACAAGGGGTCCTTTGTTGAATTGGACCGGAACCGAAATGAAGGGTTCTGCTGCGGCGGAGGCGGTGGAAGAATCTGGATGGAGGAACATCATAAACGGATAAATCACAATAGAATGGACGAAGCCATTGAAATTTCGGCTAATACGGTTATCACTGCGTGTCCTTACTGCCTTATCATGATGACGGACGCGATTAAAGACAAGGAAAAGAGCGAGACCATGACGGCCCTGGATATCGCGGAAATAGTTGTGAAAGGCTTGTAAAGAGAAAATTAGAATCTAGAAGGATATAAAAAGGATGGGCCAAGGCCCATCCTTTTTATATTGTAAAAGGCATGCTTATTCTTCCAGAGTTATGGCCTCTACGGGACATTCTTCCACGCAGGCCCCACACTCAGTGCAGAGTTCGGAGTCAATTTTAGCCGTATCGTCTACGGTTATCGCATCGGCAGGACAAACCTCGGCGCATGCTCCACATCCTGTACAACTCTCCACATCAATCTTGGTAGACATATTTTTTACCTCCTTTCTTTTTAGGGAAATTCCTAAACGAATATGGCATGAAAGTCAATAGAAAAGTGCAACACTGTGAAGAGTCCGCTTCCCGGTATAGAACCCCGGCCCTTGATCGCTTGGGCGTAGGCGGGTGTGGATCTGTCTTTGTCGGGCAGTTCCAGATGTGATTCCGCCCAGACGCAAACGGCCGTTCTTATGATCAACCTTCCGGCGTCGCCGTAACTTTTGAGTGATGAGAAGGGGAATGGGCCTGCTTATTTCCTAAATCAGTGCCCATGCACAAAGTCCCTCTCTGTCGGTTGGGTGACATTTTTCCGCTGTGTCCCTATCTAGGGTATCCCCACCAAATGAAATGGGGCAACGCGCATACTAGGCACACAGTGAGGATGTTCTATGATCGGCTCCACCGTCAGCGGGCAGCGCGGGTATCTCTTTAGAATTCATCGGAGCGACATTTGCCGACGGTGATAGACGAAGTAGAGGGAAACAAAGGAAAGAGCGGCAGCGCGGAGAGATGCAATTGGACGAGAGATTAAGGAAATTCCAGCATATTTTTGATTGACATGAAGTGTGAGTTCGAATAAGATTTGACCCATGAAAGAGTTTTTCGAAGACATGTTTATTGACCTGTACGAGAATTTTACGGAGATATTTCAGAGCATTATCGTCATGATTATCGTCATGATACTTGGGTTTATCATAAGTTGGTTTATAAAGCGGGTTCTCGTGAAACTCCTGATGCTCTTTAGGCTTGACAAATGGGCTCGCGAAGCGGGAATTACAACTTTTCTGGAGAAGGGCGGGGTGACAATCCCCCCATCGGTCATTATAGGAAAAATTGCCTATTGGATATTTATCGTAGCGTTTTTTTCATTCGGTCTCAATTTCATAGGCATTTCGCAGTTCGCCGAGTATACCTCAAAGATCTCAAGCACTCTCCCGAACATTGCGGTTTCGCTTGTGATTATTATTTTCGGATTCATATTCAGTAATTTTATAAACAAGGTCATATTCATGACTTGCGAGAACGCAAATATAAAATATGGCGATTTTATCGCAAAAGGGGTCCGTGTATTTCTCGTCATCATTACATTTGGAATTGTCTTTGAGTATATGGGGGTGGGAAATACGATCATCACGATAAGCTTTCTTATAATCTTCGGGGGTATAGTCATGACTTTGTCTCTTGCCCTTGGCATCGGTTTGAGCCATATGGTGGGTGATATGATTAAAGAGAAGGTCAAAGAGAGGAGCGAGAAGAAAAAATAAGGCTCCAGCGGTACCTTCCCCCGTTGATTATATCAGATGTATTTGCCAAACCATTTGAGGGCCATGCTGATTGCTTGTTCTCTGTGCGCCTGGTCTGAAAGAATGTGGTCTGCTCCTTTTATGATCTCCGACAGCTTGGGTTGCTGTAGATGTTCGTATATGGCTATGCCTTCGTGGCAGGGAACTATGTCGTCGGCATCTCCGTGGATTACCAAGGCATGTGAGACCTTGGTAGCCTCAGAGAGAATGTCATATCGTGCAAAATCCGTGTAAAGCGAATCTTTGAACTTGATACCTTCAGCATCTTCGCTTTCGTCTTGTTTCAATAGATGGGGTGTTGCCCACGGGGATACACACTTTATTCCTGCGTCTCGTGCCGCCTTGATAATGCTGGTGACTCCACCGAAGCTGCTCCCCAGAAGGCCGATTCTTTTCGGATCAATCTCCTTCCGGTTGCGGACATATTCAACAATCCTGTCGAGGTTGTCAAGCCTGATGGTAAGCGTTGTCTCTTGGATGTTTCCGCTGCTCTCTCCGCATCCATGGTAGTCGAACCTGCACGACGCTATGCCCATATCGGCGAAGCGCTGCGAAAGGACGACGTATTTAGAGCTCGTTTTTGAGCTGATCAATCCGTGGGAGAGTACGACGCAAGGATGTGGTCCACTCCCGGAACCAGGGGTTACCATGATGGCGCTTATCCGGCCTTGCACCGAATCGATAATAAATGGATGCATCATAACATCTCTCCTTTCAGTTCATCTAGTTTTTCCTCAAGGGGGATGAGATTCAGCACATCTTCCTTGTTATATTCGAGAAGAAGACTGAGGTCGGAGGGTTTTTTTCGTCGTATGTAGCGCTCCCAGAGTAACACGGCCTTATATCCGTTTATTCCTTCCGTTTTTCGCTTGATCCCAAACATTTTTTCTAATTCCTTGAGACCTCCTTTGATGCCCAGCCGTTTTTTCACTTTAAAAAGATCGCGGGAACTGCACATCTCTTTCAGGTCTATGTTCAGGTACTTCTTTATAGTTGGGAGGTCGAAACTATCCCCGTTGAAGGTCACTATGGTGCTGGCCATCTGCAGTTCTTTTTCGATATCGCCGGTATTAATATTCTCTCCGTGCCATTGCACGAATCCACTTGGTTCTGTATGGATACCTATGACGCATATGTTGCCGTTTCTGTCTGTTTCGATATCGAGATACGCTTTCACTTTAAAACACCTTTTTGACCTTTCTTTGCAGCGTTAGTTTATTTATGTCCTAAGCGTGACTATGCCAATAACACCGAAGGAAAAAAACATAAGATTGGAAAACCATGCAGCGAACAGCGGAGGAAAAATTTCCGAATACCCTAGAGATAGAGAAACGGAGTGAAGGAACCAATAAAAAATACCAATGGACATGCCCGCAAATATTCCCTTCGAGATATGTTTTGTCTTTGTATATCTCAGGCCGACCGAAAAGGCCGCAAGGACCATAATAAGATTGATAAAGGGAAAGGAGAGTTTGTTGTAAAGGTCTACAAGATATCTTTTCACGTCATGTCCATCAAGCCTGAGCCTTTTTATATACCTTGATAGCTCGCTGTAACCCATTTCCTCGGGATTTTTTTCCACGACTTTAAATACGGATGGTGGTTCCTGAATCAGATTGTTCAACTGCCGGTAGGTTTTCTTGGAAATGATGCTGTTTTCATCAAAAATTCTCTCGGATACATCGGAAAAGACCCAAGAGCCGTCTTTCCATATTCCCTCTTTCGCGTCGAATCTTTTCTTTATGGTGTAGTCCGGTGACAGTTCGATAACTGTAAGCCCCCGGATCATATCCTTCTTATTGTCGAAAAAACCTATGTTATTGATCATATTATTTCTTTTAAACCATATTTTATTATTCTTGAAAACGACATAGGATTCATCTTTCTTTATTTTGATCCTGTAAAGGTATTCGGAGGCGTTTGAGGACACAGGAATAACCCATTCTGAGAGGATAAAAGAAAAAACCGTCATTACAATGGAAAATGCTGCGAGAGGCTTCATTAGGGAAATTGTACTTATGCCCGATGTTCGGACGACTATCATTTCGTTGCTCCTGATCATGACCATGAGCAGTATGAGCATTGATATGAGAAATGCCAAGGGGAGTATAAGGTTGAAATAGAACGGCATTCTTAGAGCTAGATAGCCTATGCTGAGCAGGAAATTATTGAGAGAGTTGGTAAAGATGTCCATGTGTTCAAAGAACTCGATATTCATGAACATAATCATCCCGCCGAATTCCGTGATGGAGAGTATCTTTATTACATTCCAGACAAGATACTTATTTAGTCTTTTCAAAACAATGAATCCATAGTTGCCTCAGTCTCAGTGCAGCGCCAGTATGGCTTTCACGGTTAATGTCCCTCATGAGGTAAAGTCCTATAAGCATAATAGCGATGTTCGGTATGAAAGTTGTTATAAGGACAGGCATTTGGATGGACTTCCCCACATTCTCCGCAACGGCCATCAGGAGATAATAGAAGAGAAACAGGAGAAGACTGTAAAGGATGCCCGAGAATTTTCCTTCCACTCTCCGCTTGATACCCAGAGGGACTGTAAGAAACACAAAAGCGAGAGATGACACCGGTATGGAGACTTTTTTGTAAATCTCGAGAAGGAGGTCGTACTTGAGGCTTTCGGTTTTTGCCACTGCTATGTGCGCCCGCAATTCGTCATTGGTCATTTCAAAATGTCTCTTCCTTACAAAGGTATTTGAGGGTAGTACATTCGCGAGGTTCATTATGAAGGTATAATTCTTGAACGATACGTTCTTATAAGTATCTTCTTTTTTTTCCCATCGGTGCAAATTTCCGTTCTCCAGAAGGAACGTAAGATTGAGGGTTACGGGATCAAGGCTGATTATTCCCCTACTCGCGGAGATAGTCTGTTTGACGTCTTGGTCCCGGTCGTCTGCCACGAGAATGCCGGTGAGATGTTTGTCTTTGGTGTTCACTTTGTCTATGTACACGACGATATCTGGAAGCGTATCGTTGAACGCACCTTCCTTGTCGTCAAGGCTTATTCCCTTCTTGACTATATTGAGAAGTGTATCACGAAACAGATTGCCGGCCCTGGGGAGCAATGTTCCGGCGTTAAGAAAGCCGAAGACGGTGATGGCTACACCGACGGAAATGAGAGGTGTAAAAAGGTGCATGAGGTTCACCCCGCTTGTCTTTAGCGCGAGTATCTCGTTTTCCGTCGAGAGTCTTCCTAGGATGACAATTGTGGAAAGCAAAAAGGCCATCGGGAGCGTAAAAGTGAGATAGGGAGGCGATGAATAGACGATAAGCAGAACAATATCTTTGACCTCAACTCCCCGGTTGATAACCAGATCCGCCAGCTTTCCGATCCTGCTCAGAACGAGAATAAAGGTGAGTATTCCCAATGAGAGCAAAAAGACGTAGATCAGTTCTTTTAGAAGGTAGATGTAGAATCTTCTATGTAACGTCCTGATAAATTTCACGCGCAAGTTTACCATTCCTCCGCTGGCCCTGTCAATTTAACTCATTGACATGCAAAGTCATATTGAATAAAGTAATATATTGTGATTCGGATCGGCATTCTCTCGGATACTCATATTACTTCCATAAACGATGATTTCAAAAGAATACTGAAGAACATATTCCGTGACGTAGACATGATATTTCATGCGGGAGATATGACCTCAATGGTTGTGTATGATTATCTGTCAACATGGGATCTCAAGGCGGTGAGAGGGAATATGGACGATTTTACGCTCAGAACTATCTTGCCCGACAAGCGGATCGAAGAGATTGAAGGAATTAAAATTGGGATTATACATGGGAGGGGTGGGCCTGATGGAATCGAAGAGCTGGTTTTGTCCGAATTTCAAGATGTAGACGCAGTGGTGTTCGGTCATTCTCATGTTCCACTGAACATTGTAAAAAAAGGTATCCACCTTTTCAATCCAGGATCATTGAAAGGCAGATATTCGTACCCTGGAAGCGCGGGTATTCTGGAGTTAGATGGCGAGGTACGTTTTAAGCATCTTAGCGTTCATAACCCAACCTACCCACAAACCTGATCTGACCCCGATACGCACAATGTGACAGAGACAGAGAAGGAATAAAGAATCCCTAGCGTGAGCTAGGGATTCTTTATTTGGGTGCTGAGATAAATACCCGGTGAAGGTTGAGTTTGCGGACAATAACACCACACCTTTCTTACACATAACGCCAACCGCCGGAACAAGATCCGTAACCAATCGGCCATAAAAACCGGGAGGACTTTCAGTTACACGTGTGAGGTAACGGATCAGAGAGGCTGATTTGAACCTTGAATATAAGGCCTCATCTACGAGTTGGGTGATTTTGAAGATAAATTTTAGCGACTTGAAAATCAAAGCCGACGATGGGAATTGAACCCGCGACCTGCTCATTACGAGTGAGCTGCTCTGCCTCTGAGCTACGTCGGCGTATAAACCGTTGTCAGTGCTTGAATTCTTAAGCAGTACGGACCTGACAGTGTGCGCATTTACCACCACATGCCACATACGATAATTTTCTATCATTTTCGAACAGCGGTTGTCAACGTAATGAATGGAGAAAAATAGATGAGTATGATCATCCAATCGACCGATCAATGGCAAAAGATGGAGGACTTGAGATGAATGAAAAAACAAATAAGGGCTATCAGGTACAAGGGCAGACGCAAGCATTTATCCTCCTTGTGATTTTCTGACCGCCATTGGACGCAGAAACTGGTCACACGAGTGTACGAATATTCAACTTACGATAAAAACTCTTGCGTAAGGGGTAGACACCGTATAAAGTTATGTAGCGTAGCGTGAACTTCCTTTTGTCGAAGAGGTGTAATAATGCAGATTGAACAAACCTTCATGAATTTTCTGCTCCACCATCAGGAGCGGCATAACCGGACGTATCACTTTCTTGTTCTGATGGATGCCCTGATCAGCGCCGCGAAACACATAGAACATTACTATCTTACAGGAGCCCTGAAGGGGCGTCTCGGCCTTGCCAATACAGTCAATGTACAGGGAGAAAAAGTAATGCGGATGGACGAGATTGCCCATGAGATTGTCATCCATTATCTCAGGACTACCGAGAGGGTTATTCATGCCGTGAGCGAGGAAGCCGAAGGGATAATAGTTCTCAATGAAAATGGCGGTCGGTATTTTGTTTACTTCGACCCGCTGGATGGTTCCTCGAATGTGTCGCATGGTCTCCCCGTGGGGTTTATGTTTGCCATATCGAAAAGGAACCTTGAGGGCGCCGAGGACTGTCACCTGAGAGCGGGTACGGAATATATAGCCGCCGGGATGTTTGTTATCCCTACCGGTATGCTCACCATTGCATTCCGAGATGCCGGGACTTGGAGGTTTCATATGGATGAGACCATGAACTATGTTAAACCTGTCAGGATGATGCTTCCCGAGGAAGACAAAAGCTGGGAACTTTCATTCAATTCGGCAAATCGTGCAACCTATTCGCACAAGGTACGGGAATGGATTTCCAAAAACGAAAACAAGTATTCGTTTAGGTACTTGGGGGCCCTTGCGGGAGACTTTCATCGAATACTCTCCAACGGGGGAATGTTTATGTATCCGGCCATCGTGAACCATCCAAACCCTGCCAAGAACAGGCCTGAAGGAAAACTTCGCCTTCTGTACGAGGCTTCTGTTGTTTCGTTTATGTGCAGGGAAGCAGGGGGTTCTGCAATAGATGAAACCGGCACGCCGATTCTTGGCATTGAGCCGAAGACACATCACCAGCGCACCGCCCTGTACGTGGGGACTAAGCGTCTCATTGACGACATAGGACAAGCTCTGAAGCAGTAATAATACCCGGCTGTGTTACGGGGACAGAGAGTTTTTCTTGATAAAAGTAGACGTATCATTAATAAAGTTCCCCAATGGATCACGTCGGTCCGGTAATACAAAGGAGAGTCCCATGAAGAGAATCTGTGCGATCCTTACCCTTGTCGTTGTCTTGACGGTTGCCACCTCGGCCTTTGCAGGCCCGGCCTTAGATAAAATTATGAAAAAAGGTGAGCTTGTAGTTGGTACCTCCGGTGATTATCCTCCTTTCAGCGCGAAATCCAAAGACGGTAAGCTGATGGGATTTGATGTTGATCTCGCTGGAATGATAGCAGATGCCATGAATTTGAAGGTGAAGGTGATCCAGATTCCTTTTGTCGATCTTCTCACGAGTCTCGAAACGGGAAAGATCGACATGGTTGTTTCAGCTATGACCATAACCACGAAGCGAAACCTGAAATTCGCTTTTGTGGGTCCTTATTTTGTCTCAGGGCAGGCGCTTCTCACCACGGAGGAGACGGCCATTAGGGTCGGCAACATCAAAGAGATTAATAAAGCTGATTTTGTTCTCGCAGTTCCGGCGGGTACTACGAGCGAACTTATCGCCAAGAAATATCTTAAGAGCACTCAACTTATAGTTACAAACGATATGGACAGCGCTGCTAAGCTCTTGCTGGATGGGAAGGTGAATGCTGTGTTGACCGACAACGCAACAGCGACTGTGGTAAGTTTTAGGTTTAACTCCAAGGGGATAATTTCGACCGGGCCCATTACCTTTGAGCTCATAGGCATTGCGATACCAGGGGATGATTCACTTTTCATAAACTTTCTCGAAAATCTGATCGGTACCCTGAAAGCCGGAGGTGAGCTTGACGAACTTACGGAAAAGTGGTTCAAGAACTCTTCGTGGGTAAGAGATCTGCCCTAAACGCCTAAATTACCCCCGGTCGCCTGTTAGGATGAGACCCTTCCTGGTTCCAGTGATTTGGATTTTTTGGGGCTAGGATGACGGTTTGCTATCATCAAAGAGTCGGGGGGAGATTTTTATCGCGAGAAAAAGTAGTGCTTTCATGAGATACCTAATGAGAGTTGCCCGGCGTAAGTTTGGAGGACGAGACGCTCTTAAAAGGTCGCTGAAAGCGGGATGGGTATAGAGTAGAAGCCGGCCTCAAGCTTTGGCGGTTACGTAATGAACTGTGAGATCTCCTTATAAGTCTTAATTATATGATATGCGTTGTTTCGGCTGTCATAGCACTTCATGTTAAAAATTCACAAAAAAGCGCGGTAGGCGGTTGTATAAGGAGCTCAAACGGCATGGCTTTTCGGAGCCGGACTGTTGTAACACGATTCCCCATGAGGAAGATGACCACGAGATCTCCTGCTACATATAATAAGTAAAATTAATGAGTTTCACCACCGTACTACCGTCTTCATAGACATCAAGGATGCTAATTCCACCGTAATCCTGCGCTAGCCTGAACAGATGGGAAAACTTCAGGCCAAGTTTTGAGCACAGGACCAGCCTCAGTACACCTCCGTGCGCCACGACAGCTATGGTCTGACTGCGGTGTTCGGCCAGTATCCCATCAATCGCAAGGTTTATTCTCTTTTCCGCATCTCTTAGGGTCTCGCCTCCAGGGGGAGAGTGGGTTTCAGGATCGGCAAGCCATAATCGAAAATGGTCAGTATATGCCTTGGCGATTTCCTCGAAACTCAGACCCTCCCATGCCCCGAAGCTGATCTCATTGAGGCCCGTCAAGGCCCTTAGGCTAATACTGTGAGGTCTAGAGATGATGGACCCGCTTTCGGTGCAGCGGGAAAGAGCTGAACTGTATATGTGGTCAAGGTGAAAGCGTGAAAGGAAAGCGCTCGCCATCTTCATACGTGATCGCCCCTTTTCGGACAAGGGAATATCCAGAGCGCCTTTATATATCTTCTTTGTTTCTTCATCCGCCGTGTCGCCATGACGAATGAGGAAAAGCCTGGTCACACCGCTCATGAGTTTTACCTCCACTTTGTCGGTCTTAGAGCCATAGAAAACCTATGGCAGGGAGGAGTACCTCCGCTAATTCACTAACAGCGCCTATTGTATCCCCCGTTAAACCTCCGAACTTCTTTTTGCAAAAGGCTACCCAAAGAAGACCTAATATATAAAGGGATACCGAGAAGAGAAAGAAAAGCATGGTTATATTGCGCCACGTCACCTCCGGGAGGGAACAAGATGTGATAAAGTAGATAACCGCCAGTAATAATGTCGATTCAACAAGAACAGCGGAATTGACGTGACGGATGAATATATTGCCCAGCCCGGTATCTCTGACAGACCTGCCGTGGTATATTATGGGTACCATAATCCATTTCGAAAAGACAGGCATGAGGAATAATACATATAACACATCCCAGGTCAGTCCTTTCTGAAGTAATCCGCTCACAAAGAGGTACTTGAGCAAAAGCACCGATATTATCGCCACGACCCCGATCGCCCCAATCGTGCTGTCTTTCATCACCGAAAGCCTTTGTTCTGTATCTCGCATGGGGTCTCCGGTTGTTTTCACGGATACTGCATCCGCCGTATCGGCAAGACCGTCAATATGGAATCCCCAGTTTGTGATAAGAAGAATGATGATGACGAGTCCGCTTGCTATGTCCGCTGAGAACATCAGGCTGAAGAAAAAGGCCGCACATACTGCGGATAATCCTTGAAGAACGCCTACGGCAGGAAAAAAGACCGCCGACTGGCCTATCTCCTTTTCGGAGAGATTGCCTTTGATCTTGACCGGGATTCGGGTGAGGAACTGAAGAGCGACAAGGAACTCTTTCACCTGCCGTCCTTATCTTTCCGGTCCATCTCCACCGGAGAGACCTGTGTCCGGGGAGATTTTCAAGCCTGTTTCACCCTTTATTGTGACAGGGATACCCGCGGTCATCAGGATGACTCTGTCAGCCACGGAGGCAATCATTTTATTTAGGAGTCCAAGCTGGTCCCTGTAGACTCTTCCAAGAGGATATTCAGGCACAACGCCCATCCCAACTTCGTTGGAGACAAGGTATACGTCTGCGTCAGAACATCTGAGAAGTGCTTTCACTAGCGACTCAAACTCCTCTTTTAGGCTTAGCTCCTTGTGAAGAAGGTTAGAAACCCACAGGGTAATACAGTCGATCAGTATAACAGGATATTTGTTGCCTATACCCTTGAGCACGCTCTTAATATCAATCGGCTCCTCGAATGTATCCCACTCTGGCCCCCGTTCCGCTTTGTGACGGGCTATCCGTCTTTCCATTTCCCGGTCAAGGGCTTCTGCTGTGGCGATAAAAGCTTTCCTTCCCTTGAGTAAGTTTGCTTCGCCGAGCGCATAGGTACTCTTTCCGCTTCTTGCGCCGCCAAGAATGAAAGTGATCTTCCCCATCTGATCCTCCGAGTTATATCGCATATACTCGTTCCATTTCAACTGTTTTGCCGCCAATGACCTACTACAGCGAGAAAAACGAAAAGCCGACGCAGTTGCGGCACAGTTGAGATTTTTCCATGCACTTTCATTGAAAACTGACTCATGATAATTTGTGTAACATGGTAGCGGTAAGAATGCAATGTAAGGCGGTTCGGTTGTGCTCAATTTAATTTCCCATACCACGAGGGACCATGTTGCGACAGAAACTGGTGGGTCTGAAAGAGGGGATAGCAGGTGCAGGAGAATGGCCGAATAGAAAGAGCTGCATGACAGTAAGACGGAAAAGGGATAGTGATCTCTGTGTAGCAAAATGATATTTGCAATACGGGTTGAGGCGAGTTACTTTCTAGGCACTGTTAACCCTAATTGAGCCAAACAACTGCAAAGCAAAAATACACAAAGCCCAAATAGATAACATCCAGTTTGTCATAGCGTGTATATATCCTGCGAAACTCCTTTATACGTCGAAACTAATCGCTCGACAACATTTCTGCGTTATCATATTGCCATGGCTTTTTGCGGTTTCTCTTTGACGGAACAACGGGCAGGTAACCCAAGGATTTAGCCTGATACCGCATTTCGCCACCTTCATACGCCCGATCCATCAAGGATTAGCTATTTTCCCTTTGGTCAACAAGAGCTTGCGCCTTGAGAGCATCACTGCCGTGACGATCTTATCATCTGCGGATACCACATGAAGCTTGGTGTTCCAACCCCCTCGAGTCTTTCCAATTGCTTTTTAATGCGCCACAGCCGTTCTACATTGATAAGGGCAATTTGCTCTTTTTGGAGTGCTAAAAATAAGCGTTCTGCGGTTAACACGTTTATATACCGTATACCACTTCCCGTAGGATTCCGGCAATGCCCTCCACTTGCAGCCATTTTCCGCGATATACAGTATGGCATTGATTAATCTTTGATTTTCAATGCTCACATTGCCCCGCTGTGTTGGCAAATACTGTTCTATACACTTGTATTGCTTTTCAGTTATAATCATTCTTTGATTCTATCGCTATAATTATTTAGTGGTAGCAGTTCCTACAACAAAAAAGCATGTCCCGGCGTCGGATGTGCCACGTCAGCAGGAAAGGTGAGCCTTCTGGATCCGGAATCCGGTAAGGAAAACTCCTTGACCTATGGTGAAAGACGAGATACTTAGAGGCGAAAAGGAAGCACCGTCGGGGTAATAACTGGCGAATGCAAAAGGATTGACTTGCAATGGAAAAGATGCGCAAATATGTGCCATGAATAGTCTGCATGCGGTCATTTTCGGTATAGTAGAAGGTATTACCGAGTTTTTGCCTATATCATCCACAGGTCATCTCATGCTTACGGCACACGCGATGGGACTCGCCCAGACACCATTCCTCAAATCGTTCGAAATCGTGATACAGTTCGGGGCCATTCTGTCGGTGGTGGTACTATATCGGCGGCCTCTTCTCGTCGACTTTGAGGTAATGAAAAGAGTGGCCGTGGCTTTCATCCCCACAGGAGTTCTTGGCCTCACAGTCTATAAGCTTATCAAGAAGTATCTCCTTTCGAGCAACACCGTGGTCCTCTGGGCTTTATTGCTTGGAGGGGTTTTTCTCATCGTTTTTGAGCTTCTGCACAAGGAAGATGAGGATGGGATAGAAGACCTCTCCAGGATCCCATATGGTACTTCCATTCTTATCGGACTTTTTCAGTCGATTGCCATGATACCGGGGGTTTCGAGGTCAGCTGCCACAATTGTGGGGGGGCTGGTACTCGGCCTCAAGAGAAGAACGATAGTGGAATTCTCCTTTCTCCTTGCCGTACCTACCATGCTGGCCGCCACCGGTCTCGATCTTGTCAAGAATGTGGGACAATTCGATGTCGGACAGATCCATTTTCTCTCGATCGGGTTTGTGATCTCTTTTTTTGCTGCTCTGGCGGGAGTGAAGTATCTGCTGAGCTTCATAAAAAATCATACCTTTATCCCGTTCGGTGTTTACAGGATTGCGCTTGTAGCTGTATTCTGGTACATCATGTACAGGTGACGGGAGATTTCAGGTTCGAATCAATCTATGCGGCCGGCAGGTAAGGAGGGTCAGATGCGAGAAGACCTTATAAAAGATATGTTTAACGAATGCGGTGTGGCGGCACTCTTGGGCATAGAGGTGACGGAGGCGACCGACGGGATTGCCCGGGGCAGGCTTTCTATAAGAAAGGAGTATCTCAATGTGTTCGGTGATCTGCATGGAGGTATTACCTTTGCTTTTGCAGACCATATCGGCGGTGCATGCTCGAACACGCTCCCCCACAAAACGGTTTTGCTGGAATCCTCCATACATTATACGAGAGGGACAAGAGGAAGGGAGGTTTTTGCCGAGGCCGTCCTTACGCACTGCGGAAAGAAAATAGGCAGGGTGGATACGAAGGTATATGATGATAGCGGAGCGATTGTGGCCTTTATTCACCAGATTTTCTACATAATGAAAGATGAGCACGCAGGAACGGCTTCTCAAAATATTTAGCATCCTCCTCGGTGCCTTCGGGGAACGGCATTGGTGGCCCGGAGATACACCTCTTGAGATTATAGTGGGAGCTGTGCTTACCCAGAATACATCTTGGAAGAACGTGGCAAAGGCCATAGGAAACATGAAAGCAAATGGCATCATGGACATCACGAAGCTTTACGAAATTGACCCGAGAGACCTTGCGGATACCATAAGGCCCTCAGGTTTTTTCAATATAAAATCAAAGAGATTGAAGAATGTTATTAATTTTATATATGATCAATTTGATGGAACTATAGAGAATTTAAGAACTATTGATACGGAAAGGCTGAGAAAACTATTGCTCGGTATTAATGGAATGGGTCCAGAAACAGTGGACAGCATTCTTCTTTATGCCTTGGACCGGCCGATATTCGTGATTGATGCATACACGAAGAGGTTTCTCAAGAACCACAGGTTGTATGCGGACAGGGAAAGTTATAATGACCTGCAGGACTACTTTCAGGGGAACCTTCCGTGTGATACGTATCTTTATAACGAATACCATGCACTCATTGTCGTGCTATGCCAGACATATTGCAAAAAAGACCCGCTATGTGGAGACTGTCCCCTGAAGGACGACCTTGACCTGCATGATAATTTGGTGATCAATAGCTGACGAGAACTTTCTGTTTGTTCTTGGATTTCTGGACGCGGCCTATGATTGAAGCGTTTTCACCTGATCTGGAGAGGGCGTCGAGGATACGGCTCTCGCTATCCTTCCCTGCAATCAATACATAGCCGATTCCCATGTTGAAAGTGGAATACATCTCCTCAAAGGGTACGTTACCTAGGTCCATAATGTGGTTGAATATGGGGGGAACCTTTTCTTTGGAAAGGCAGATATGGACGGCAAGACCGTCGGGGATTATCCTCTCAATGTTGCCAGGAAGACCGCCTCCGGTAATGTGAGCCATTCCATGAACCGTAAAATTTTCGAGGATACCAAGCATTGGCCTTACATAAATCCTCGTCGGTTTCAGTAACTCTTCCCCAAGTGTGCTTTCGATGCCATCAAGGTGATCCTTGACCGTCAACCGGCCTACTTCAAAAAGGACCTTTCTTGCCAGGGAAAACCCGTTACTATGCAGGCCGCTGGATGCAAGGCCGATTACAATGTCATCCTCGCGTATCTCTGAACCGTTGATGATGCCGTCTTTTTCCACAAACCCCATAGCAAATCCGGCAAGGTCATACTCTCCGTCCTTGTAAAAGGAAGGCATTTCGGCGGTTTCCCCGCCGATAAGCGCACACCCTGATGTTTCGCAGCCGCTGCAAACACCGGCAATGACATCTTTATAGACGGCATCTTCTATCCGCCCACATGCAAAATAGTCAAGGAAAAAGTATGGTTTTGCGCCCATCGTGAGGACATCGTTTACACTCATGGCAACGAGGTCAATTCCCACTGTATCGTGTTTCCCGGCGTCGAAAGCGACTTTGAGCTTTGTCCCTACACCGTCCGTCGAGCTCACCAGAACAGGTTTGTCATACCCTGAAGGGACCTCCGTAAGGGCCGCAAAGCCCCCGATGGAATTCATGACGAAAGGATTGAAGGTACCCTGTATCCTGCTTCGTATGTCGCTAAGGAGATTGTCAGCTTTTTTTATGTCAACGCCTGCGTCCTTATAAGTGATACCGGGCATGGATGTAATCTAAAATGAATGAAGGTGGGATGTCAACGATTTATTCATCCCCAAGTCAAGGTGGAGAAGGGCCGCCTTCAAGGGATATGATGCGAAGACAGAGTAAGGTAGGGGCTTTGCGCCCCTCCTATTTATGCCGTGTTTTTATGTCATTTTCCCTATAAATTCCTCAATCGTAATGGCAGGGAGCGTCATAATTTCTACGGTACCCCTGGAGCCGAACTCAATAGAAACTTTTGCGATGGCTTCGTTGTTCGGAGCTTCCAGAATATTAAGGAAGTCGTAAGGGCCGAGAAGTGCATATTGAGCCAGGACTTTTGCACCCATCTTCTCCATCTCCACATCAACTTCTTCTATGCGTTCCGGGTGTTTCTTGATCGTCTTTCTGCCCTCGTGAGTCAGTTTGCTTAGCATTATGTATATTGGCATCTGGTGACCTCCTATCGTTGATCTTAGTCTAATTGTATTACAGTTGGCGAAGTTGTCAATATTTATTTTTGGTGTACGCCAAAAAATCCATGAAACAAATCCAAGCAAGATCAAGGGAATTATCCGCAAAACAATTTAATCTCTACGGGTCTAATTCCCAGCCCCTTAGGACGCGCTTCCTAATAGTCAGTCGTAAACCACGGGATACCCCGCCGTTTGCGGCGGGGAGGTTCATTGAAACGCGTTGGCGTGTATAAGGTGCGGATTTTGTTTGTAGAAGATTTCAACGAGCTTGTCAAATTACTATTTATTTTGGGACTCAAATTATTTATACTACGGAACAATTAATGGCGAAGTAAAGTGTTTGCCAGAAAGAGGTTGAATTCAATATTTCACATGGTACGGATTTGATAGTATATGGAAAGATTTAATATATATATTTTGTGCTACGAAATTCTATTCAGGGAGACATCGCATGGCGAAACCGATGGACAAATATAAATGGCATGAACTGAACGTAGGTTGTGTCATAGAAGAAGTAGGCAACGCATCCGAGTACAAGACCGGAGACTGGCGGTCCCAGAAGCCTGTCTGGAGCGATTCAAAATGTATAAAGTGCGGTGTTTGCTGGCTGTTCTGTCCTGATGCGGCCATATATCGGACAGAGGACGAGCTTTATAGGACGAATCTCAACTATTGCAAAGGTTGTGGCATTTGTGCCCGGGAATGCAAGCCGGCGGCGATCACGATGGTGGAGGATGAGAGATGAAAGCCATAAAGGGTGTTGAAGTATCTATCGCGGCATCAGTGGCGGCAAAACTGGCGAAGGTTGAGGTGATTGCCGCATATCCGATTACGCCCCAGACTCACATTGTCGAGCATCTTGCCGATCTGGTTGCAGATGGTGAGCTTGACGCGGTTTACATAAATGTGGAGTCGGAACACTCGGCCATGTCAGCGTGCTGTGGTTCTTCCGCTGCGGGTGCTCGGACTTTCACATCAACAAGTGCCCAGGGAATGGAACTTATGCACGAAATCCTCTTCATTGCATCGGGCATGAGACTGCCCATAGTGATGGCGTCAGTCAACCGGGCCCTATCGGCTCCTCTTTCTATCTGGGGTGACCACTCCGATGTGATGGCGGCGAGAGATACCGGGTGGATCATGCTTTTTTGCGAAAACGGTCAGGAAGTAGTTGATGCTATTATTATGGCCTTCAAGATAGCCGAAGACAAGCGGGTGTTCCTTCCCCTGATGGTCAACCTGGATGGATTTTCTTTGAGCCATGTTATAGAACCCATTGATTTTCCCTCACAGGAAGAGGTCGACGCCTTTTTACCCCCCTATGATCCTATTTACACGCTACATCCTGATAAGCCCGTGACAATGGGAGCCTATGCCATGCCGGAGCTTTATACGGAGGCCAAATACGCCCAGGAGATGGCCATAAGGAATTCTAAGGTGGTGGTCAAAGAGGTGATGGAGGAATACGGCAAGAAGTTTGGCAGGCATTACAACATCGTGGAGACATATAATATTGACAAGGCCGATGTGATCTTTGTAGCTCTAGGTTCAGTGGGTGAGAACATCAAAACAGCCATAGACTCTCTGAAAGACCAGGGGAAAGAAGCCGGTCTTGTCCAATTGAGACTGTTTAGGCCTTTTCCCGCGGAAGAGATCCTCGCAGCTGTCAAAGGAGTGAAGAATATCGCAGTAATTGAGCGGGTCATGCCGGCAGGTGCGCCGAACGGTCCGTTGTTTCAGGAGATATCTACTGTTGTTCACATGAGCGGAGCAGAGGTAAGCATGACGAATTATATAGTCGGCCTCGGGGGAAGAGATGTGCTTCCCGAGGACTTTGAGGACATCTATAACGACATTGTCAGCGGAAAAAACTCCGAGCTTCAGGACGAGAAGAATTTTACGGTTATAGGAGTAAGGGCATGAGATTAAAAAGTCTTCAACTGTACACGGATAACCCCGAAGAGGAGTTTGCGGTAAGCGGACACAGGGCATGTCAGGGATGTGCTGAAATCCTTGCATTGAGACTGGCTCTTAAGATTTTCGGAAAAGATACGATACTTTGCATGGCAACAGGGTGTATGGAGATTATTTCTACGCCGTTGCCCACCACTTCCTGGAAATTACCTTGGATACACGTTGCCTTTGAAAACGCCGCGTCCGTAGCGGCAGGCGTGGAAGCAGGAGTCAAAATATTGATGGACAAAGGCAAGATCGCACGTAAAGATATTCATGTCGTGGCAATCGCAGGTGATGGCGGAACGAGCGATATTGGATTTCAGGCTTTGTCTGGGGCTATGGAGCGGGGGCACAAATTTACCTATATTTGTGTAGACAATGAAGCGTATATGAACACTGGGATTCAACGTTCGTCCTCTACCCCTTATGGAGCTATGACCACGACGAGCCCTCCAGGCAAGAAAGGTATAGGGCAGAGCACATGGAAGAAGAATATGCCCGAAATCATAGCCGCTCACAACGTTCCTTACGTGGCCACAGCGTGCCCGTCTTATCCTTTTGACCTTTTTGCAAAGGTGAAGAAGGCAAGGTTAACACAGGGCCCTTCGTATTTGCATATTCTTTCGGTCTGCCCTACCGGCTGGAGAATACCTTCAAGTGAGGCTGTGGCATACGGAAGACTTGCCGTGAGGACGGGGATGTTTCCTCTGTATGAGATCGAAGATGGAAGATGGAGAGTCACATACAGCCCTGAACCTTTGAGGCCTGTCAAGGATTATCTGAAAGGACAGGGCAGGTACAGGCACCTTTCGGAGGAATCGGTTGCAATTATCCAAGAGCGGATTACATCAGAATGGGAGCTGCTCAAATACCAGTGCACCATTAAATAAAGGTAATAGGCATTCTTAACCTCATAGTGCCCCGCTTTTCTGAAACGAGAAGATGCGGTGGCACCACAGAACCCCACCGATTTTACGACTGGGAGGGCTTCAGTGTTGAAGTGTATTACTGGCTCGCTGTACTGTAGTCCACGACGTCGTATTTCGTAATAATTTTCATGGCAATCGCATAAGTAGCAATACGTTGAAGCTGGACGATGATGGGCGGGTTCCGTCTGTTTGGTTTTAAGAGAACTGTCGTGGATTCCCGTTTTTTCGGGGTTGCTGAAATTCTATCAGACCCAACGGATAAAAAAATTCGGAAGATCGGCGTCCGGTGAGAGTCTTGAGTTTCAACCAAGGTACGATTATTACGTAATTCATATGTGAGCGTAATAGTAAAAGTGAAAAAATATTCCTTGTATACAATTAAGAGTATTGGCTTTTTTTGTCTGATGGAGTAGACTAAATAATGTTATATTGTCGGTTGTCGAAACTCCTACGGATCGGCGCGGAAAGATGGTCGTTTGCGAACTGGAAGATTGTGTGCAATATCGCGAAGGAATGTCGGGAATAGCAGTGACGAGAATTTAACGCGGGAGGAGGTCCATGATAATCCCCGAGATTGATATATATGCGGCAAATATAATTCCAAGGGAGGAATTTGCTGTTCCTGGTCACAGGGCATGTCAGGGTTGTGCTGAAATTCTTGCTCTAAGAATGGCCCTCAAAGTGTTTGGTAAGAACACGATCGTGGCAATGGCAACGGGATGTATGGAGATAATCTCCACGCCTTTGCCGTTCACGGATTGGAAACTTCCGTGGATACATGTGGCGTTCGAAAATGCGGCCGCAGTGGCTTCAGGTATTGAGGCTGGCCTTACGATTTTGGCAAAGAAGGAAAAGATCTCGCGAAAACATATACAGATAGTGGCAATAGGAGGCGACGGTGGTACGAGCGATATCGGTATTCAGGCCCTTTCCGGAGCCTTGGAAAGAGGGACTAATTTTACCTATATCTGTGTTGATAATGAAGCTTATATGAATACGGGCATACAAAGGTCGTCATCCACGCCTTTTGGCGCTACAACGACGACAAGCCCTGCGGGCAAAAGAAGTATCGGGCAGGCCACATGGAAAAAGAATATGCCCAAGATTGCCGCCGCCCATAACATCCCGTATGTGGCTACCGCATGTCCTTCTTATCCTTTTGACCTTTTCGAGAAAGTGAAGAAGGCGAAGATGGCAGAGGGGCCGTCGTATCTTCATATCCTTTCCGTCTGCCCCACGGGATGGCTAATACCTTCTGATCTTGCGATACGGTACGGAAGACTGGCGGTTGAGACAGGGATCTTCCCACTCTATGAGATTGAAAAAGGCCGTTACAGGCTCTCGTACAACCAAGAACCGTTGAAGCATGTAGTGGACTACATGAACGGCCAGGGCCGATACAAACATCTTACTGTCGAAGATGTGTCGGGTATTCAGAAAAGGGTTACGGAAGACTGGGAAAGACTTAAGTTCATGTGCGGACTAAAATGACCTATAATCCATAATCAGGCGAGGGTTTTATGGAGGCAGATGAAGGGAAACTTAGTGTAATAATTGACAAGTATGATGGCGACAGATCGTATCTGCTTGCCATGCTTCAGGATATCCAAAGGGAATACAGGTATGTGCCTGAAGAAGCTGTGAGATACCTTTGCGGGCAACTGCGTATCCCTCTTGCAAAAGCGTATGAAGTTGTCACATTTTACAAGACCTTATCGCTGAAACCGAGAGGCAGGCATACGATACATGTCTGTCTCGGTACTGCGTGCCATCTGAGAGGAGGCCCCGGGATTCTGGAGACTTTTGAACGGGAATTGAACGTACAAACGGGTGATACTACGGAAAACGGACTTTTTACATTAGAGACCGTCAATTGCCTTGGCGCATGTGCGCTCGCACCCCTTGTGAGGGTAGAAGAGAAGGACTTCGGCAAGACAACCCCGGCGAATGCGAAGAAAATAATCCGTGAATTTCATGATGGAGAAGAACTATGATGGCCTCTCGTGAGCGCCTCTATGCCATAGGAGCAGATTATAGGAAAGCAATCTCGGGCTATGACAAAATAGTAAAGATCTGTTGCGGAACCGGTTGCATTTCCTCGGGAGCCCTCACCGTATATGATGAACTGCAGAGAGTGCTGTCAAAAAGAGGCCTTTCGTCAAAACAAATACTTGTCAAAAAAACAGGATGCCACGGACTTTGCGAGAGAGGACCGATTGTGGTTTTCGGTGATGATGAGATACTGTACCAGAACGTGGGGAAAAGAAATATCGAGAGGGACATCGCCGCTCTGCTAGCCACAATCAATGAAGATAAAATCGAGGATGAGTTGCTTTACAA
The DNA here is from genome assembly GCA_031274925.1 of Syntrophobacterales bacterium. Taxonomy (NCBI): domain Bacteria; kingdom Pseudomonadati; phylum Thermodesulfobacteriota; class Syntrophobacteria; order Syntrophobacterales; species Syntrophobacterales bacterium. The sequence goes on from JAISPL010000028.1 coordinate 43,144, forward strand.
AGGTGATGACAAAACAAAGAGGTACATGTCGTCCTTTGACATCCCGTTCTATTCCGGTCAGACAAGAATTGTCCTGAGTCTTAATGGGGTAATTGATCCAGAAAACATTGAAGAGTATGTGGGATATGGCGGCTACAAGTCGCTTCATAAAGCGCTTCAGATGAATCCCATGGAGATTGTGGACTTGATTGAAAAATCAGGTTTGCGGGGAAGAGGAGGAGGCGGTTTTTTGACAGGCTTTAAATGGCGTTCCTGCAGGCAGGCTCAGGGATTGCCCAAATACGTGGTTGCCAATGGTGATGAGGGTGATCCTGGGGCTTTTATGGATAGGTCTCTCATGGAAGGAAATCCCCATGGAATCCTTGAAGGGATGATCATAGGCGGTTTCGCGATAGGCTCCAACCATGGCTTCATCTATGTGAGGGATGAATATCCTCTCGCAGTCTACAGGTTGTCAAAAGCAATTGATGAGGCGAGGCACCACGGTTTTTTGGGAAGAAGTATTATGAATTCTGGATTTGATTTCGATATCAGCATATTCAGAGGCGGCGGAGCGTTTGTCTGCGGCGAATCGACGGCCCTTATATCTTCGATTGAAGGGAAATCAGGGGAACCGCGTGCAAAATATATCCATACGACCGAGAAAGGGCTGTGGGGTAAACCGACAAACATCAACAACGTGGAAACATGGTCGAATGTACCTTACATAATTGATAGAGGATGGGAATGGTTTCAATCCATAGGCTCTGATAGAAGCAAGGGAACAAAAGTGTTCTCCCTCGTGGGCAAGGTGAAAAATACCGGCCTCATAGAAGTTCCCATGGGGGTAAGTCTCCGAGAGATCATTTTTAATCTGGGAGGGGGGATACAAGGGGACAAGAAGTTCAAGGCTGTCCAGACAGGGGGACCGTCCGGAGGGTGCATCCCCGAGGAATTTCTCGAAATACCGGTGGACTTTGATTCGCTTACGAAACTGGGTTCCATGATGGGGTCCGGTGGAATGATCGTCATGGATGAGAGGAATTGTATGGTAGATGTGGCTCGCTACTTTCTGAAATTCCTTATTGAGGAGTCATGCGGGAAATGTACGCCTTGCCGGGAGGGGGTCAGAAGGATGCATGAAATTGTGGACCGTATCTGTCGCGGTGATGGTTCTATGGGTGATATTGAGCACCTTGAAGAGCTGGGAAAGGCGATTCAGCTCAGCTCTCTATGTGGTCTTGGGCAGAGCGCTCCTAATCCTGTCCTTTCCACCATCAAATTTTTCCGAGAGGAATACAGGACCCACGTACAGGAAAAGAAATGTCCGGCCGGTGTATGTAAGAATCTCATAACCGTGAGTATTCTCCCTGAAAGATGTACGGGTTGTATGAGATGTGCAGTCGAATGTCCTGTGGATTGTATTTCCAGCGAAAAAAAAGAGATACACGGTATTGATCAGTCACTATGTACAAAATGCGGCACCTGTTTTGATGTGTGCCGTTTTGGTGCTGTAAAAATTTCATAAGGGTGGTCCAGTGATTGAATTTAAAATAAACGGCCGTCATACAAGGGCAAACGATGGAGAGACTATCCTTGACGTGGCGCGGCGGGAAGGTTTTGTTATTCCGACCTTATGCCACCATGAGATCCTTGGCTCAGACGGTAGGTGCAGGCTTTGCATGGTTGAAGTAAAAAAGAGGAAACGGAAGAGAATTATCGCTTCGTGCCTCTATATGGCTGAAAGCGGTATTGAAGTGTCGACGGAGACGCCTGAGATTCAACTCATACGACGAACCGTGCTTGAACTTTTTCTCGCTAGGAACCCCGCATCGGAGGTGATCCGCTATTTCGCGCGGGAATACGGAGTAATCGATACGCGGTATACGAGGGACAATGATAAAGGGAAATGTATATTGTGCAATTCCTGTGTGAAAACGTGTGAAACAGTGGTGGGAGTAACCGCGATCAGTCTCAGTGGAAAGGGACCGCATAAAAAAGTGACGACACCTTTTGATGGGCCGTCCAATGTATGCATCGGATGCGGGGCATGCATGGCCGTGTGTCCCACGGGCCATATCTATATGGAGGACCGAAACGGAATAAGGACAATATGGAACAGACGGTTTGAACTGACCAAGTGCCCGAGATGCGGAAGATATCATGCGCCACTGGCGCAACTGGAGTTTATTGCGCAAAAATCCGGGACGGCTCTGGATCGTCTCACGGTTTGTCAGGACTGCAGGTAGGTGTCGGGTTTTTATTGAAAAGGTTTTTTATGAGGGGTAAAATATATTTCGGAATAGATGATGAACATCACGGACTGGTCATATAGCTTTGTAATTATATATATTGTGTGTGGCGCATTCTTTCAGCGCGAATGTCAATTTAAGACAATAGACGGTTGGCAGTTGATGAAGGACGGAACAAACACGCGAGTGACTGCCGTCTGCCGTAAAACGGAGGGACATTATGAGTATTGACCTTGCAAAGATCGGAGGGATTCTACGGACACGAAGAGAGGAGAAAGGTCTTTCCGTGGCGCAGATTTCCGATATTCTCTGCCTCAGGAGGACTCTCATAAAGGCTATTGAAACCGGTGATTGGGGACCGCTCCCTCACGAAGTCTACGTAAGAGGATTTATAAAAAAGTATGGGAGTATTCTCAATACATACGACGACATAGCGTTCCTTCTCGAAGATCCAGTGGAAGAAGAGAAGGTCATTGATATCGTAGAGCTGTCTGCCAGGAGCCAGAAAACCAGTCCTCTTTCCAAGAGGTCAAGAGTGAAGACCGCCTGTCTTATCTCCTTGGCCATTGTTGTGCTCTGTTTCTTTGTATACGGTAGGCTGGAAAAAGAAAAGACCGTTGTCTCAAAAACCGAGGTAGTCGAGCAGATTACTGAAACTGTCCATACCCAAAAAGAAATGTCTACGGTCCGCCCCGTATCCGAAGTGAGCACTGTTTCGGAAAAAGGGAACTTGGAAGAGAATAGCAGTTTGTCTGCCATGTCGGAGGCAAAGAGGCTCATGATAACCTGCCATGAAAGAACATGGATAAGTGCAGTGATTGACAGAGCCGAGAAGAAGGAGTTTATGCTCAGCCCTCACGAGATTGTTGTGTTGAATGCCAAGGAGCAGTTCGGTTTGCTTATTGGCAATGCGGGAGGGGTAAGACTTATTCTTAATGGTAAAGATGTAGAATTTACAGGAAAAAGCGGTGAAGTCAAGAGAATAGATCTTTCCTGAATGATGATCACTTCACGTTTGTTTGATAGTATTATAGGAGCGAGGTGAGCCGTCCGTCGGTTGCCTCGCTCCTTCCTTTTTATCGGCTTACTTTTTTATGTTATCCCAGTCCTTCAAAAACCTCTCAAGCCCTATGTCCGTCAGAGGGTGATTAATGAGCTGCTTCATGACATTGAATGGTATTGTTGCCACATCTGCGCCTATCGTGGCAGCCTGCAACACGTGGAGAGGGCTTCTGACGCTCGCCACGATAATTTCCGTTTCGAATCCGTAGTTTGAAAATATATTGAGAGTGTCTTCCACGATCTCCATTCCTCGGGACGATATATCGTCTAGCCTCCCAATAAAAGGACTTACGTAGTCCGCACCGGCCTTTGCCGCAATCAGCGACTGAACCGGCTGAAATATGAGGGTTACGTTCGTCCTGATGCCTTCATGAGAGAGAACATGGACCGCTTTAATTCCCTCCTGAGTCATGGGAATCTTTATGACCACGTTTTGTCCAAGCTGGGCGAGCCGCCGCGCCTCCTCACACATTCCTTGCGAATCCGTTGATATTACCTCAAGACTCACCGGACCCTGTACCAGGGACAATATCTCCTTGATGGTCTCTTCCGGGCTCTGCTTCTCCTTAGAGAGCAGAGACGGATTGGTTGTGACGCCATTCACAAGGCCCATCTCTATCCCTTTTTTAATCTCTTCCGTGCTAGCAGTGTCAATAAAGAATTTCATGTATTCCTCCTAATGTTTTTCGTATTTGTCAGTGTGCCTTCTATCTTTTTCCTTTCCCCAGCGTGGCACAGATAGATATACCTCAAATATGTCACCATGAGTGAGGTTGCTGTGACCCCTCATAAGGACGATCTTAATAATCCATCATGTGCTCACTTCGCCGTCCGTGCTGCCTCTCCTCCGAGTCGATGGTTCTTTCAAGGCCTAACCATGGATACCTTTTGAAAAGATACAACCTTGGCCCCCTGGAATCCATGGGTATAGGCTTTTTTGATGTCCATATTGATTATGTCCGTCCGTTCAAGCCGTCCAGAACGGAAGCCTTTCTAGTTAAACATTCTGTCGCTCTGTCTTCATGCTCATGTTTTCGAAGTAGAGAGCTTATGAGGCCTCGCAAAATACATCCCGGTCATATTAATGAACGACAGAACGGCTGATTCTTCGAACAGTGACACCATTCGAACCCGTTTGTTATTATGCAGACCCCAATTTGTTCAGTCTTTTAGGCTTCGGTTCCTGACTCATCTAAGTCCTCAACAGGGCAATACCCGGCGAGGAGGTCGCTGAAGATGATTTCAGTAAAACAGCCTCGGGAGTCTGTCTTTTTTCGGCCCTTTTCCCAGATTCGCTTATCCATAGCTATGGATAAGCGCACCCAGTATCTCGTTCCCAAAAAATAGCCCTTATGCATGTAATCGCCTCTGTTTGATGTTGCATAGCCGAGGGCATTTCCATATACATATGTCTCTGTAGGAGGTCATACACCGGATGCTCCAAGTTTTTTATCTGTGCGGTAACGTCCGCTGAATTGAACATCTCGTCGAATCCATTAGTGTCGATGGAAAGCACAGATGTTTCTCTGTCTAGGGCCAGTGCTCTGCCTTTTTCGTTTGCTGTAGCAGCTTTTATGAATTTAGTTCCTGTTACTGCGCCAAAGCCGTCTCTTCCAGGATAGTGCCCGTCATTCTCAATGTTGGCGAAAGGCGTACTTGTTTCCCTTGTTTTGCCAATAAGAGGCATGGAATAGGTGCTTCCATATCTAGCCCTGAGATATTCCTCCGTGTATATCTTTCTTTTGCCTAAACATTCTCCCGCTTTTGGGTCAAACCACAGCATGGCAATTACATCCGGCGGCGTTACTTTCATCTCTTTATCGTCAGGATCCGGGTTGTTTATATTTTTTGTTAAAATTATATTTATCGTCAGGATCGGTCTGCCTGGAGTCAAGCTCGGAGCAAACATGAATAGCATCATCTTCGATCATATATTTTTCTTCCATTTTTCGAAAATCCTGGGACCTATATACGCTTGCAGTGCAACTATAATGGTTTTCCATCGATCCTCCGGCGATTGGAATACTGTGTGATCAGTCTGTTTACCTGCACCGCCGGCAGGTAAGGGGATATCTTCTGAGTTTTGTCGATCTCTTTCAGAAAAGAGGAAAGAGGTTTTTTGTATAGCGGGTGCACTAGTGATGGATTTATCTCAAGGCACGGCAGAAGGGCAAACTTTCTCTTCAGGAGTTGAGGATGAGGTATAGTCAGTGCAGGGGTTGAAAAGACCAGATCCCCGAACAGGAGAATATCAAGGTCTATCACCCTCGGACCCTTTGCGACCAGTCGGACTCTTCCCATGTCATGCTCTATGCCGTTCAGGAATGAAAGAAGACCCTTAGGCGAACCGTTCCATCCAAGCTCAAGGGCACAATTGACGAAGTCTTCTTGCGGTACCGGAGATACCGGCGATGTGACGTACAAAGATGAGACGGCGAGGAACTTGGTTCTTCCGTCATCCTGGATCCGCCTGATGCTTTCCGCGCAATACTGAACCCGATTGTCCATGTTGGATCCGATCCCTATAAATACACCGTTTATTTTTATGTTGTTTGACACGCTATCGCGTATTTCTTTTTCTAACTTAATTTTGTCGTTATCCACGGTACTTAAGGAGGGTTGTTCTTTGTTTTTGCCGATATTTTTCGGTGGAAAGATATCTTTTTCTTCCGGCTCCCGCGTGATTTTCCTGAAGCCTTTGATCATCTTGCCGGGAGTCTCTCATATCTCCTAGACTTTATCGGCATCGAATATAAGGGAAACATTGACAAATATCATGACAAACTTATAGAATTCAAGGCCTGACATAAGTATAAAGTATCATGTACAAATTGAAATAGTCAATCACTAAAACATCTGAAAATTCGCGTGATTACTATCTCTTGATAAGGTATATTTTTTTAACTTAATCCCCCATTGATCGGTTGACGGGAAGTGGAATTTCTTTTAAAATATAGGAAGTATGGCGCTGAAAGAAATCAAAATCTATCCTGATCCGGCTCTTAGGGAGGTTGCGGTCCTGGTAGATGGAATTACCGATGAGATCGTCCGGTTGTCCGAGGACATGATAGAGACAATGCAACTGGCCAACGGGATTGGCCTTGCGGCCAACCAAGTGGGTGTGAGCATGAGAATGATCACAGTAGATCGAATCATGAATAAAAAGCACGACCCTATCGCATTAATTAATCCGGAAATCCTTCTCACAGAGTCGGAGGATGCTGTTGAAGAGGGATGCCTCAGTCTGCCCAAATTCTACGAATTTGTAAAAAGAGCAAAAAAAGTCCGGGTCAGGGCCCTCAATGTTAAAGGCAAAATGATTGAGATTGACTGCGAAGATCAACTGGCAAGAGCCCTGCAGCACGAAATTGATCATTTAAATGGAATCCTGTTTATCGATCATTTGAGCCCATTAAAGAAGGAGTTCTTCAAAAAAAAGTACATGAGAATCAAGAAGTGAAAATAATCTACTTCGGTTCATCTGCTTTCTCCGTGCCTCCGCTCAAATCAATTCTTCCTGTTGTCTCTTGTATAGTGACCCGTAAGGCAAAACCAAAGGGAAGAGGATACCGGATCGAAGGTAACGAAGTGAAGGCGGTAGCCGCAGAAATGGATATTCCCGTCATAGAACTTGATTCCTTCAGGGATGAGGCGGCTCACCAACTCGAACGGTATAGACCAGATTTTTTGGTGGTCGCATCATTTGGTCTTATTATACCGAGATGGGCGCTAAAAATACCTTCTATAGGTCCGGTGAATATTCATCCATCCTTGCTTCCCAAATACCGTGGTCCTTCTCCGATCCAGTGGGTGCTATGGAACGGAGAAGGAGAGACGGGGATTACCTTCATCCGGATGAACGAAAAGATGGACCAGGGCGACCTACTGTATCAGGAACCCATGACTATCCATGCAGAGGATAACATGGTTACGCTCTCAGAAAGACTCGCTTCAAGGTCTGGCGAGATACTGCCTCGTTTCATAGAAAATCTGAGCGAGGACAAAATCGGAAAAGGTACAGCACAGGATGAACGGGAGGCCACCTATACACCCATTATCACAAAGGAGATGGGGAAGATAGACTGGAGCATCGGAGCGCTTGAAGTAAGCAGGCAGGTAAAGGCTCTCGTGTTTTGGCCAACGGCATACACCTATCTCGACGAGGTAGTGCTCAAAGTATTCAGCTCAACGGTATGCGACCAGGAAAAAAGCGGGGAGGCGGGTCTCATTTCAGGGGTCACAAAAGAGGGTATCGTGGTGGATACACCCAATGGGACCTTGTTGATCACCGAGGTTCAGCTTGAAAGCAGAAAGCGGATCAAGGCGTACCAGTTTGCGCAAGGCTATAGGTCGCTTGTCGGAAAAAGACTGGGATAGGAACAATGTCTGTTGTTTTTATTGACAATGCAAGAGATTAGCTTTATTATCAATTCAAGATGGTACAATTTTTGCTATAATAAAAGGAAAAATGAAAACAATCGCAGCGGCTTTCACGATCCTATTTATTCTTATTTCATGTTCCAGTACCGATAAGGTAGGCCATGGTGCGAGGTCTCTCTCTGTGCCGAGCCACGAAGCTTATCAACCTAAAGATAAGAAGAATCCTGCAAATACAGAAGCGGCGCCATCGCCAGTAGTTCCGGAGGTAAATAAAGAAGAGAAGATAGAAGCCGGGATTACCGATGACGACGATATCGTTTCCCTTCTCGAAAATGATGGTTTTAAGGATTTTGACTTGCCCATCGTGTTTAATGATGCAGTCAGGTATTATGTAGGCTATTTTACTACGGAAAAAAAGAAAGTTTTTGCGAACTGGCTTAGAAGATCGCGCCGTTATGTCCCGATGATTAAAATGATATTAAAAGAGCATGGGTTGCCGGAAGATCTAGTGTATCTTGCCATGATAGAAAGCGGTTTTAACCCTAAAGCGTATTCTTCCGCAAAGGCTTGTGGACCTTGGCAGTTCATATATGAGACTGGCGGGAGATATGGCCTCAAGGCGAACTTCTGGATAGATGAAAGAAGAGACCCAGAGAAATCGACCATCGCCGCCGCCAAATATTTGACGGACCTCTTTAATCAATTCGGCTGCTGGTATCTTGCCGCCGCAGGCTACAATGCAGGTGAAAAAAGAGTTGAGAGGGCCATAGAAAAACACAACACCAGCGATTTCTGGGAACTGGCAAAATATAACGCCCTCCCGAGAGAAACACGAGAGTACATCCCTAAACTGATAGCAGCTTCGATTATTGCTAAAGACCCTGAGCGATTCGGTTTTGGAGGAATTACTTACGAGGAACCCGTGAGATTCGTGGAGATAAAGGTCCCTAGGGCTACGCCTCTCAGTATGATTGCCAAGGCAAGCTCTATGGAACTGACGGAACTGAAATCGTTGAACCCCGAGATATTGAGAGGAATAACCCCTCCTTATACCGATGATTATACGATCAAACTGCGAGCGTCGGCAAATGTTGCCTTGGTTTCCAAAGCCGTTGAGGACAGATCAGACAGAGAGAGGAAGATAAGGGATGTAGTTGTATACAAAGTCAAGAAAAAAGATACCATTGCAAAGATAATGAAGAGATATGGTGTACAGGAAGATGAGATATGTATGGTCAATAACTGTGACGGCAAGCCAATGGTGAAAACAGGGATGGCCTTGAATATTCCGAAATTTTTGGACTCCGCGAGCACTCATAATGTTATGGTTGCATCTACAACGATAGCTAAGGAACGCTCCGAGACCGAGATGGTAAAGGTTTTGAAAGCAACCGTCCGACTCAAGAAAAACGCCAAGCCGGAAAAGACAAGGAATCGCGGCGAGCTGGTTCAGGCAAAAACAAAAATATATCACATCGTCAAGAAAGGGGAGACCCTCTCCGGGATCTCATCCAAATACGGGGTTGAGATGGCCAGCTTGAAATCGGTTAACAAGCTAAGAGACGAGACAGTCTATCCCAATATGAAGCTCATGCTTGCAGGCCACCAAAGTTATAAAAAAATCGAAGCGCCGAGGTCGGTAAGGGTTCATACCGTCAAGAAAGGAGAAACTCTTGCCCAAATCGCCAATAAGTATCGGGTTAGTGTGGCCACCCTTAGGTCCACGAATAACCTCAAGACCAGCAAAGTCCATCCGAAAATGCGCCTCAGGATCGTTGCCGAAGGGTAATCTCCCCTGCCTGTGTCCGATTTGTTTTTGGTTAGACACACTTTGTCATATTTCAACTGAAGTTCGGTCAGACCGCTACCCGCGGGTAACGGACAGTCGTAGTCTATCTGTCGCAAGGAATGCCACAACCATCCTCCCCGAACGGTATTGCTCGCCGTATAGAGAATGGGAAAGAATCTGAGGCATCGGCGTCATTCGGTCCTGTCCGGAATCAAGTATTTGCGAAATCTTACAAGAAATCGGGCTCGTGGTGTCCGGCTTGGAAAGAACATTTTTCTTGGATTCGCCGGGGTAGCGAAAAAGATCCAATTTATCCAAATACGAGAATGTCGGCGCAGACCAAGTATCGGTAGACTTACGAGTGTCTGTCTGGGAAAATAGAAAGAGGATGAGGGTGTATTAAACCTTCAGCACCAAGTTGATCATGTCGCCCCTGGAGAATCCCATGGCATGGAAAAATTGGAGCAGGTCCCAGTCGTTCCAGTTAACAAGTGTGTAAAGTGTATCCACACCGTAGCTCTTGATATTGGTTATCAGCAAGTTCGCAAGTACTTTTGCGATGCCTCTGTTCTGGTAGTCCGGGTCGATACCTATGGTATCAATCCATCCGATATTATTGGGGACTTTAAATTCCCAGCCGCTTACTTCCCCAAGTATGAAGCCGACTACTTTCCCGTCAATCTCAGAGACAAGAGATGCGTCGTAGGGTCTTGACTCTGCCTGTTGGATAATCTTCGTGATCCAGTAATCGCGACGAGTCTCCCCAAGGACTTTGGTATCTAACTCGACAATGGCGTCGAGGTCATCTTTTGTCATATAACGTACACTAAATTTTTCAGAAAAACTGCTCATATCCATCCCACCTCAATTGTTCTTTTTAACATACTATACGGCATGCAGCAAGTCAAAGCGTTGAAAGCTAAAGAAATTTTTCAATAACGCTCTGATTTTAAACGGAAACTATCCTCGATAAATCACGATAATTAACGAACTCGCGTCAAAAGACGACGCCCCCGGACTTACCTCGCCACGCTCATTGATGTGTGCTCCCCCACAGTCTATCTTCTAAACTCATTATCTTTGTACACAACTGCACCGTCCACGATAGTTAGGAGATTTTTCCCCTTCAGTTTCCAGCCGCCAAAGGGAGTATTCTTCCCTTTAGAAATAAAGCTGGCAGGGTCGACGGTCCATTCTTTGTCCGGGTCAAAGACAATCAGGTCCGCGTGCTTACCAGGGGAAATTTCGCCGTAGGGGAGGCGGAGCATCTTTGCAGGGTTTACCGTGAGCTTGCAGAGAAGCTCTTTCATTGAAAGGATACCCTCATGGACAAGCGACAGGGACAAAGAAAATGCGGTCTCCAGGCCAGATATACCCGAAGAGGCGAGATTATACTCCACATCCTTTGAGGTCAGCTCATGGGGTGCGTGGTCTGTAGCGATGATATCAATGCTTCCGTTTCTCAGCCCTTCTTTAATAGCTTCCATATCAGCACGGGACCTCAGAGGAGGATTAACTTTCGTGTTTGTGTCAAAAGTAAGAGTCGCCTCATCGGTGAGCGAAAAGTAATGAGGACAGGTATCACATGTGATCTTCCCGTACAACTTTTTGAAGTGGCTGATCGCCTTCACGCTCCCTGCAGTCGATATGTGGGTCAGGTGAATATGTGAACCGGTGTACGCACCTATGGCTATATCTCTCTGAACGATAATTTCTTCGGCGATTGACGGCACCGCATCAATTCCCGACAAAAGAGATGCGATTCCTTCGTGTACAAACCCTCTGGAGAGGTCTTCATCTTCACAGTGAGATATTACTGGTATGCCGAAGAGCTTTATATACTCCATTGCCTTCCTGAGTAATGCCGCATTCCTGACGGATCTGCCGTCATCCGATATGGCGACAATACCTGCGGCGTACATGTCTCCGATCTCGGAAAGCTCTTCCCCCTTGAGGTCTTTGGTAATAGACCCGCACGAGAAGACCCTGCAGACGCCCTCAGATTTTGCTTTTTCCACTATCGCTTCGGTAACGCTTCTGTTGTCGTTCACCGGGTTTGTATTTGCCATGCACACTATGGTGGTGTAGCCGCCCTTTATTGCCGCTGCAGTACCGGTTTTTATTGTCTCTTTGTACTCATAACCTGGTTCCCTAAGATGGGCATGGACATCAATAAGCCCAGGAGCAACAATGTAATTGCTTGCGTCTATGACCTGAATATCATCCTTGGCTGCGGAAATCTTGCGGTCGATCTTTTCGATTACATTTCCGTTAATGAAGACATCCATTACTGAATCCAGGTCCTGAGCCGGATCAATAACTCTGCCTTGCTTTAGGAGGATTTTCATGTTTCGCCTCCCGTAAGAAGATAGAGGATTGCCATCCTTACGGCTACGCCGTTCTCGACCTGCTCAAAGATCACAGAGTAAGGACCGTCGGCCACTTCATCGGTAATTTCCACTCCTCTATTCATGGGACCGGGGTGCATAATAATTACATCTTTTTTTGCCTTTTTGAGATAGGACTGCTTAAGACCGAAGAGGGTGGAATATTCCTTGATGGACGGAATATAAGAGATGCCGCCTCGTTCTTTTTGTATACGCAACATCATGATTACATCTGCATTCTTTACGGCTTTTTCCAAATCGTATTCAACGTTGACGCCCAAGGTCTCAATATGGGGCGGAATCATTGTGGGTGGACCCGAGCAGGTAATATTTGTGTCGAAATACTTTAAGGCAAATATGTTGGAGCGCGCCACCCTGCTGTGGGCTATGTCTCCGACAATTGTTACATTGAGCCCGTCCAGCCGACGTTTTTTCTCCCTAATAGTGAAAAGATCAAGGAGGGCCTGAGTGGGGTGTTCATGGGAGCCGTCGCCCCCATTTATCACCGAAGACTCGACTATTCTTGACAGCATATGAGGTGCGCCGGGCATATTGTGCCGGATAATGATCACATCCGGCTTCATGGACTCCAGATTTTTAGCCGTATCCTTAAGAGTCTCACCCTTGACGTAGCTGCTGGTGCTGGCCGTAATATTGATTGTATCCGCGCTGAGTCTCTTTGCTGCGATCTCAAAGGAAGTGCGGGTTCTCGTGCTTGCCTCATAGAAAAGTGTTATGACCGTCTTGCCGCGAAGGGTAGGCACTTTCTTTATCTCTCTTCTCGATACGTCCTTGAACGACTCGGCTGTGTCGAGAATAGCCATGATCTCATCTTTTGTGAGGCTATTAATTCCTAGGAGATCTTTTTTCCTCAAATTCACTACGACCTCACCAGCACTACTTCATCTTTGCTGTCCACCTCACGAAGCCTGACGAGGACCTCTTCGCCGGGGCCAACGGCGTAAAAGACCCCCACGTAATCAGGGTGAATGGGGAGCTCTCTTTGACCCCGGTCCACAAGAACAGCGAGATGGATCTTATTGGGTCTCCCAAGGTCCATAATGGCGTCTATGGCCGCTCTTATAGTTCGCCCGGTATGAATAACGTCGTCCACCAAGACGAGTGTCATGTCGTTCACGTTGAAAGGTATCTCGGTCTTCTTCAGGATTGGCGTCTTAAGCTTGAAGATGTCGTCCCTGTACATGGTTATATCAAGCACACCGACTGGAAGGGATGTCTTTTCCACTTCAAGCACTTTATCTCTGATCCTGCTCGCCAGATGAACCCCCCTTGTCCGTATTCCTATAAGGCTCAGCGATCCGCATCCCTGGTTCTTTTCAATTATTTCATGAGTAATCCTGTTGATGGTTCTTTCAAGAGCTTTCTTGTCAAGCAGGGCTTTGGTCTTCATCAGTCATCCATCCTGATTGCATTATCAGGACACATATCCACACATGACGCACACTCTATACAGTCCTCGGAGTTTGCCGCCACGACATCTTCATCCTGGAAAACAAATACTTCGTAAGGACAAATTTCAACACATTCCAGACATTTTTTACATAACTCTTGGGAAATGTAGGGTCTCATTTACCTTGTTACTATAATAATGGGTACAAGAAAAAAAATCAATCAAGAAAAATGGAAGAGCCATGCTGTATCACGATTTACACGAGGTTCTTTGTAGTTTACAAGGAGCGGCTATTCCTGATATGATGATGAATAAAATTCGGGCAAGATAGTGAGCGAAACAAACAAACCGAATATGATTTATGGACCGTTGCCATGGTGATACTTGGCATTGATCCTGGGCTAGCCAGTACGGGTTTTGGCGCGATTGCCTGCAATGGTCCGGAACCGCGTCTTTTGAGGTGTGGCTACATAAAGACATCAACCGCGGATGCCATGTCGCAGAGGCTGTTCAGTATCTATTCCGATCTCAATCACTTGGTGAAAGCGGTGCGGCCTGATCTTGTAGCGGTTGAAAATGTATTCTCCTTGGTGAAGTATCCGAGGGCGGGCATTGTGCTGGGTGGTGTTGTTGGTATCATATATCTTTGCGTGGTTCAGAACAACCTGACAATGAAAGAGATAACGCCGAAAGAGATAAAAAATGCCCTCGTAGGATGCGGCAGTGCCGATAAAAGCCAGGTAAAAAGGACGGTCCAAGCTGCGCTTAAAGTGGATGGCATCAAGTCCTTTCATGCTGCGGATGCCTTGGCTGTGGCTCTTACCGCGTTGTACAGGACTTCTCCAGAGCGTGTCGGATGATAGCGTATCTCGAAGGAAAACTTAAAAATATTTACGAAGACAGGCTCATACTGCTCGTGAACGGGATAGGTTACGATGTGCTGGTTCCGGCTTATGTCATGCTTGAGGTGAGGAGGACCGCTAAACTTGACAGTCCCATTAGCCTTCATATTTCGTTCAATCAAACGGAGCGTCAACCAAAACCTGTTCTTGTTGGCTTCAAGAACGAGTTAGACAAGGAGTTCTTTGAGCTGTTTATTTCGGTGGAGGACATAGGGCCTTCCGCCGCTATAAGAGCTCTCGCGAGGTCGGTTAGGGAAATAGCGCACTGGATAGAAGAGAAGGATATAAAAGCCCTGAGGCAGCTGAAAGGTATAGGCGAAAGGAAAGCCGAGAAAATTGTAGCGACTTTACGTGGGAAAGTTGCAAAATATGCAATGATACCAGAGGTCGAGATTCCTCCGGGAGAGACGGAGGATTTCAGAAAGGAAGTGGAATACGTATTAATCACTCAGTTGGGCCACAAAGTACTGGAAGCAAGAAAGATGATCGACGAGGCAATGAAAAGGAGTCCAGATATTTCATCTTCAGAAGGATTGTTTGAAGAGGTTTATCGGGGTCAGAGAAAATGATAAACGAAGAGACCGACGTTAATGCCTTGTTAAAGCAGACAGAGGAGAGCCGCACATTAGATGATGAGAACAGCGTTTCTTTGAGGCCATCCATACTCTCCGAATATGTAGGACAGGACAAGGTAGTCGAGACCCTCAAGATAGCAGTCGAGGCGGCGAAACAACGAAAAGAGCCGTTGGAACACATTCTTTTTAACGGGCCGCCTGGATTAGGAAAGACCACGCTTGCTCACATCATCGCCAATGAGATGGGTACGAGGATCATAATGTCTTCCGGGCCTGCGCTTGAGAAGGGCGGCGATCTGATGGGGTTGCTCACTCATATGGAGAGAGGCGATGTGTTCTTTATTGATGAGATTCACAGGATGCCGAAGGTAGTGGAAGAATTCCTATATCCTGCCATGGAAGACTTTGCGGTCGATTTTATCTTCGATAAGGGTGTTCACGCGAGGACTCACAGGTACAGACTCGAACATTTTACTCTCATCGGCGCGACAACAAGATCTGGGCTTCTCTCATCTCCCCTCAGAGAGCGGTTCGGCATTACAAGAGACCTTGATTTTTATACCGAAGCCGATCTTATAAAGATTATAAAGCGATCTGCCGTGATACTTAATGTGCCTATAAATGAGGATGGGGCTTATGAAACGGCGAGAAGGGCGAGGGGTACTCCGCGGGTGGCCAACAAGCTGCTCAAGCGGGTACGTGATTACGCTCAGGTAAGGGCGGACGGGAAGATCACGGGAAAGATCGCAGTGGAAGCGCTGTTCCTTGAAGGGATTGATGGATATGGCCTCGGAGAAATCGACCGAAGACTGCTTACTACCATCATAGTCAATTACAATGGAGGGCCTGTGGGTATTGAGGCGCTGGCGGCTACACTGCAGCTTGAGTCAGACGTGCTTCTTGAGGTGGTGGAGCCCTATTTGCTAAAAACAGGCTTTGTTATCAGAACGTCCCAAGGGAGAAGGGCTTCTCCAATGGCTTTCTCTCATCTTGGAATCCCTTATAAGAGCTCCCATGTTTCGTCAGGACTGTTCGATAAATAAGCCCGCCTGAAGTCGATAGCGAGGGTGATTTTAAGCCGTCAATCGAAAAACTGGCCGGTGGGCTATCTTAATCGGCCTTTCCCATTTAACCTGACGCCCTCTTTATTTGTTATGTCGTCTTCTAGTATCAAATTATATTCCCTTTTTGAATCTCTACGGGTCTAATTCCCCGCCTCTTGGGACGCTGCCTAATAGTCTATTGTAAACCTCGGGATACCCCGCCTTGCGGCGGGGAAGTTCATTTCCTGATCATCGTTTCTGCGTGGCATTTATTGATTCCCTCTCTGTAATATTTTGTATATTATGGGGAATATCAGATCATGATCAGGTTTGGAGCAGGGCGAATAAGGATTGCGAGAGAAAAGAAAGGAGAGGGATAGCCCGATTCCTTTCTTTTATTCCGACTTCACCACATTTGCGGCCTGTGGGCCTTTCGGACCTTTGACTACTTCAAAGTCAACGCGTTCCCCGGTTTTTAACGTCTTAAATCCATCCTGTTTAATTGCAGAAAAATGCACAAAGACGTCCTCTCCGTTGTCTTGTTCAATAAAGCCATACCCCTTCGAATCGTTGAACCATTTAACTTTACCTACTGGCATACCACGAACCCCTTTCATTGTGTAATATTAAAACAGTTATACTTTGATTTAATATTTATTCTCATTGAAAAAGATGTGTCAAGTGAAATCTTGAGAAATAAAAAATTATTTCAAACATTTTCTGAACACGCCAAAGAGGCGTATATCAACAGTTTTTCGGCTTAGAAATGTATACATGATCGGAGAATCAGCGTCTATTCGACTTTGCTGAATATTGTTCTGGTTCAATTATTATTTGAGTGAAAGATCTTTTCCACGTATAATGTGGAGGATGCTGACTATCCTTAAGTTAAAGGCATAACAGAAACAGGCGATTATGGGAAAAATATTTTTAGTTGGGGCCGGCCCTGGTGATCCGAAACTTATTACCGTCAAAGGAATGGAACTGATACGTCGTGCTGATTCCATCATATATGACTACTTGGCGAATGATAGCCTCCTTGGGTTTGCAGGAAAGGGCGTGGAGCTTATCTATGTGGGGAAGCAGGCTTCCAGGCACGCGATGTCACAAGGTGAGATTAATGATTTGCTTGCGAGGAAAGCTCGCGAAAAAGAGATTGTAGTGCGGCTTAAGGGGGGGGACCCCTATGTGTTCGGCAGGGGAGGAGAAGAAGCAGTTTATTTAGCCGACCTGGGAATTGAATTTGAAATTGTCCCTGGTGTTACGTCAGCGATATCCGTACCTTCCTATGCTGGTGTACCTTTGACTCACAGAGAATATGCCTCCACGGTTGCCTTCGTGACAGGGCATGAGGACGAAACAAAGGCAGGCTCAACTATCAAATGGCATGAGCTTGCGCTCGGGGTTGATACTATCGTATTCCTCATGGGAATAAAGCATCTGAAAGAGATAAAAGAGAGGTTGATTGAAGAAGGCAGGGCTGCCGATACCCCCGCCTGCGTCATACAGTGGGGCACCATGCCACAGCAACGGGTAGTGACGGGGCCATTGAAAGACATTGATGCGCTGGCGAGCAAGGCCAACATTAAACCCCCGGGCATCATCGTGGTGGGAGATGTGGTGACTCTCAGGGAAAAACTTAAATGGTTCGAGAAAAAACCTCTTTTTGGAAAGAAGATCGCCGTTACCCGGGCGCCTCATCAGTCGATGAAGCTCGGCGAATTACTTACTGAAAGGGGAGCTGAAGCACTTTATATTGCCACCATAAACATAGTTCCTATCAAACCTAACGACCGGCTCAGGGAGGCGATAGACAGGATCAGTAAATACTTTTGTATAATCTTTACGAGTGTGAACGGCGCATCCATATTTTTTGACGCACTATTCGCTCAAGGGATGGACGCTAGGTCTTTGGCTGGAGTAAAAGTGCTGCCAATAGGGACGGCTACAGCTGAATTTTTAGAATCAAAGGGATTAATGCCGGATTTTATCCCGAAAAAGTTTACTTCAGAAGGGATTATCGAAGTATTAGAAGGAAAAGTAAAAGGGCGACGATTCTTGTTGCCGAGGGCGGAACAGGCCCGCAACGTGATAGCAAAATTTATAAGTGATCATGGCGGTCTATGCGATGTAATCCCCGTTTACAGGACGACACTTCCGGACAACACCGAGTTGCCTGCCGAGAAGCCTGACATTGTGACGTTTACAAGCGCCTCAACGGTGGAAAATTTTATCACCCTCTTCGGTAAGGAGATGTTTGAAACGACATCCGTTGCCTCCATAGGGCCCATCACTACGGAAACACTGACGAAGCATCAGGTGAGGGTGGATATTGAGGCTTCCCGATATGATATCAAGGGTCTTGTCGACGCTATTGTAGAAACAGTGAGCCGACAAATGGCCGAAAAAAGCACATAAGACAACCTTAAAGATCGTTTAGGTGTGTTCCCGTCACAAAGCAACGGTCTGGACCTTGCGGTCATCAGAGCACCTAAGCGACATCATTCTCGACACCTGCAGTCCCAAGAGGAAATTGGTTGCTGGAAAATTTTACGCCTTTACGTCCTTTATTTTTCTCTTGATTGTCTTCTCTTTGTCGTTAGGGAAGTCTGCCTTGATATAGACAGTTTTTGAAAATACGCTCTGAACGGTCCCTTCCATTTCTTTTTTTGCAAAAGAGAATTTTACTTTGTCTCCTGACTTCATTTAATTAACCCCCAGCCTGACCGGCACTTTTAGTCTCGGTTGTTGCCTCTGACTTCGTCTCTGTTTTTGTCTCAACTGGCGCCTCTGACTTCGTCTCTGTTTTTGTCTCAGAGGTCACATCTTCCTTTGTTTCCTTGTATTTTGCGCCCCCCACCGTGTCTATCGGCTTCTTGTAATCTGTTACGTACCATCCGGTACCCTTTAAATGAAACGAACATTGGGAAACTAATTTGTTGAGCACCGCCCCGCACTCTCGGCACTCTGTCAAAGGATCGTCTCCTATTTTCTGGAATATTTCAAAGGTCTTACCACAACCAGTGCATTCATATTCGTAAATTGGCATACTACTACCTCCAAGAAATCGCTTCGCTAATAGTATAGCCCTATCAAATGGGTTTCGTCAAGTTTAGCTTGTAGGGATTTTGGTTTTGGCAGCGAAGCATGCTTCCAGGCCAAGAAATGACCGGCATTTCTTTGAATGGATTTTGCGATATGGGAGCGATAAGCTTCATAAACATGAAGTGAACCGCAATCCATCAACTAGCAAATCCCTCCACCGTTTGCTCCTCTGATAGAGATGAGGGGTTCTGCCTTGCCAAGATAAGTCTGTCGCTATGGCGAGAGATAGACACTGAAGAGAGGAAGATCACCCTCTAGTTTCCACGTCATATGTGCCTCTTGAGATAGAAACGGCAAAGAGTCGCACCCTTCACAGAGGCGTATGACACACGCCGTAATAGACGAAACGAGAGAGGTTCTCCCTGATCTCTGATCTGATAAGGGATCAGGGAGGATATTGGGATAGATGGCCAAAAAAAGGGGGTGATGACGAAAGACTTGACAAGCATCAAGATTCATGATTTTTATGAGGAGTTTAGGTGAATACCGTGGTGAATATTCTTCAGATAGATGTGGAAGACTGGTATTGCGATCTTGATCCTGTGGAATGGAGAAAACATGAGCCTAGGGTCGAAACTGCGACGAAAAAAGTATTGTCCATTCTCAGAGAGACAGAGAACCAGGCCACTTTTTTTGTGCTCGGACATGTGGCGGAGAAGTTTCCTGGCCTTATCGCAAAGATAGACAGCGAAGGGCACGAAGTCGCATCTCACGGATACAGTCACCGGAGAGTCTCTGACCAGACCCCGGGGGAATTCGAAGAAGATGTGAAAAAATCGATTGCGATTCTTGAAGGAATCACGGGGAAAAAGGTAAAAGGTTATCGGGCGCCGCAATTCACCGTCATGAAGGAGACGCTGTGGGCTTTGGATATCCTCAAGAAGCAAAAGATGGAATATGATTCCAGTATTTTTCCAGTGAAAACACCCCTTTACGGCATCCCGGACGCCCCGTTATTTCCGTACGTGATCAATTCCCAGGAAAATGGCTATGGCCATGGGCTTACAGAAGTCCCCTTATCTGTTTATAAATTACCGATATTAGGGAAAAATATCCCTGTTGCCGGCGGTTTTTATTTTCGGTTTTTCCCATATTTTTTCCTATCCTATGCGTTAAGGAAGCTTAACAGGAAAGGGAATATAGCTGTCTGTTATATGCATCCATGGGAATTGGACCCCGGGAAACCCAGAGTTGAGGGCCTGAAGTGGTATCACTACTACAGGTTGTCGGCGATGGAAGAAAAGTTCCGTAAACTGACCAGGGATTTCAGATTTATATCAACACGGGAATGGATAAAAAATGAACGAGGATAAGAAAGTAAAAGACTATTTTACCAGGGCTGCAAAAGATTTCGACGACATATATGACAATAAGGGAGGGCTCATTACGAGGATCGCAAATGTGGTCTTCAGGAGAGGTATGCGAGAGCGTTTTGACCTTGCATTGGATCTTTGCGGTACGGGCGACCGAACCGTTTTTGACATAGGGTGCGGAGCAGGGAGGTTTACCATCCCCCTTGCGGAACGGGGGATGAAGGTTACCGGGATTGACTATTCTCCGGAAATGATCCGCATGGCTAATAACTATGTAAAAATGAAGAAGCAAGACGGGAAGCTTCTTCGGATCATCCATATCTGTGGCGATTTTATGAGCGGGTTCAATAAAAAGGAGAAGTTTGACGTAACCCTTGCCATGGGTGTTGTCGATTATATCAGGGACCCTGTCCCGTTCCTCAAGAAGATGAAAAATATCACCGCCGGCAGGATGATTGTTTCTTTCCCCTCAAAGTTTACCCCCCAAATGCCGATCAGAAGAATATGGCTTACGACAAAAGATTGTCCGGTCTTCTTCTATACCCGGTCACGAATCGTCGAGTTGTGCGCTGTCGCCAGGATCAATGAGTATGAAATAATTCCCATCAAGGCAGGTTATCTTGTCAAAGCGGAAGTATAGTCACATTTTTAGGCACGGACTTTACCAATGAATATATATATCGTATCCTCTCCGGGAGGGCATCTAAATGAAACCTTGAGCATGATAGAGGCTTTTAAGGACTGTGACGTCTATCTTATTACGCTCGGTTTTCCTAACATGAAGGGCTTTTCCTTAGATTGCGTGAAAAAGATATGCCGACTCAAGCTTTTCTTTGACTATTCCGTCAAATTCGGATTACCCATTACGCTCCTTGTTGGTATGTTCTCCATGCTTCGTATGTATATCGCCCATCGGCCCCACATGATTTTTTCCGCAGGTTCCGAGATAGCCCTTCCCGCATTTGTACTCGGGAAATATCTTTTCGGGGCGAAAGTAGTCTATTTAGAAAGTTTTACGAGAATCAAGACGCTCTCCCTTACGGCGAAAATCGTCTACCATTTCGCGGACCTTTTCCTTGTACAGTGGGAGGAACTTGCCGCTATGCATGAGAAAGCTCAGTATCAAGGCAGAATTATATGATATTCGTAACCGTGGGTAATTCGATTAAAGGAGTTGAATTTCGCCGCCTCATCCAGAAGATAGATGAGATCGCAGAGGAACTGGACGAAGAAGTAGTGGCCCAGATTGGCTTGATTGAGGATGAGCCCAAGCACATGAAATGGTTCCAGCATCTTAATTTCATCGATATCCTCAAGTATTTCAAGGAAGCGTCCATGATCATAGGGCATGGCGGAGTGGGCACCATCATCAATGCTATTCAGTATAAGAAACCGCTGGTCCTCGTTCCTCGGTCAAGCGCCGAGGGAGAGCACCATGATGATCACCAGATGGAACTTGCCCGGCAGTTGAAGGGCGCGGAGGGTATTTTCGTTGTGGATAACATTGAAAATCTGAAGCCCACCATCATGAAGGTGAAAGACCTCTTAAATAAAATGATCATAGAGTCCCGTTTTCCCCCGGAAAGAGACCGCCTTCTATCCTTTATCAGAGATTACGTGGATAAAAACAGAAAGAGTTAGACTGTTATTGGCCACGGATTGATGCAAATGACCGTAATGACCCTTCCGTGAAACAGGATATTATCAGCGTCGTGGCAGATGCGGAGTATATAGGGATTGCATGACTGCAACCTCAATTTTTTTTCCTCAAAGAAGACTTTCTCCGAAGTGACTTCTTGTCTCTATTTGAGCCAGTATGCGGCGATATCAATTTTTTGTATTCCGTCTGCCCCATGACGCTTATGCCTCGGTCCGTGATATAGCATTCGCCATTGAGTTGCTTCATACAGATGTTATTATCACAACAACAAATTTTTCATATATCCAAGGAAATCATCATATTGATCTGTAGCAAGCGAGGGTAATTCACGTTCTTCAAGGGAGAGTTGCTTTAATACATGGCGGCGAATGTTTACACTGTTGCGTTGTAACTCTCTTGGTGAAATAATCACTCCAGCACGAAGTTTTTCCGATAAAATTGAACTTGCTATAACCATTATAGTATCATCGTGAATCACACGGAATTGTTCTGCAACATCGGCAAATGCTTTTTGCCGCTCAGGTTTGCCTATTTTATCAAACAAACCGCCCATCTCTTTACACTCCATTCTAAAACTTTGACTCACGGCATCGGTAATAGTAAGTTTTGATAAATCGCCGGACTGAATTTGCTTTGAGAATACGTTTCTAGAAATATCGAAAGAAGGATTGGTTCCCAACCCGTCTGCCGCTATGGTAAAGCAAATCAATGAGCTGTCTTTGTATTCACCGTTTCGACTGATTCTCCCCCCGAGTTGTAAATAACTTGCAAGAGAACGCATTTCACAAAACCCATAGTGAAAAGAAAAATCCATCCCACATTCGACGCAGCTTGTGGCAACAAGCGTCCAATCCGAAGGATAGTTTGTTTTTTGATCCAAGCGACGCTTAACTTTATTGATGACAATTTCCCGATCGTTTGGAGTCAGCGCGGTTGACAAGTGCAGTACATCATGCCCAATCTTCTTGAGAGTCTTTGCCAAACAAGCTGCGGATCGAACGGTATTCAAAACCACAAGCCGTGAACCAATGTGTTGGTTTATAAAGTCGATAAATGAGCGTAGATCCTTGAAATGAGGTACATTTTGTTCGTGAATATTTAGATTAATCCTGTTCCTTTCAAAGCATTCCATGCCCTGAGACAGTTGTTCTGTCACCAAAGGGGATACATGCACGTTTTTGAAAGCTGGGTTCTCCCAAAGTTTAAAAGATGTTCCCGAGCAAAGGCAAAAACGGCATCCCCATTGGCTGCTCAATTCCGTAATCCATCTCCAAGCCGCAGGCATTAGACCTATTGGTAACGCGGCATGACTTTCGTCGATAATGACACCACTGCCGGATAATTGATGAAGTTTTCGCAGTTTTGAGGGGAGATTGCTTGCAATGGTTTCGAAAAACTGCACTGCTGTTGTCACGATGATTGGAGCAGTCCAGGTAGACGCTAAATGACGCAACTCAATACTTTCAAAGTCCGCTTGATGGTGGTGTTCTGCAACGATTTCTGCTCGATGTTCTCCGTCAAGAACCAATGCATCACGAAGAACATCTACAGTCTGTGTGATGATATTTGTATACGGTATCACGACAAAAATATGACGCAAGGTATGTTCAGCAGCCAATTTTAGCATATGAGCCATGACTGCTGTTGTCTTGCCGGTGCCAACAGGGCTGTTGCAATACTCCAATGCTTGTTCGGTGGATGCATTTTTGCAACAAGCATAAAATTCACTGCGAAGTCGATTCCGTTCAGACTGAGAATCATCCGCTTTTCTTTGCAAACAGCGGACGTAAACGTCTAGTTTTTTCAGACGTTCTGTCCAGCGCGTATGGGGTTGTAACAATTTTTCTCCAGCTGTGTCCGAATAGTCTGCGTCTACAAGGCAGCTCGTAAGTATGCGGTATTCTAAGGAAGACAGCTTTGGCAGCATCTCTGACAGATGCTGATTACCCATATCCAAAGAGTTGATTTCTCCTTTGTGTAAATTAAGATATCCACAAATATGCATGTCACTGTCAGCCGCTGCTGATGCAAAACGGAATGGAGCAACCTCAACCATTTTCTCTTTAATATTAGGAAGCCCTGGGCGATGATGCGCATAAACAAGCGTTGCGGATGGAGATTCAAAAGCAGATCCAAGCAAATATTTGACGCCTGCGTCTCGATGTTCTATGGGAAGGCGCTTGGCCTTAACTTTTTCTAATAAGACTTCCTGATTCTGAGCGGCCAATTTTCCTAGATCGTGATAGATCGCCGCCTCTGTCACAATATTGAGATAACTTTTCGCTTTTTCTTCATCAATATAGGGAAAGATTTCGCTCACATTTGTGCGGGTACGCTCAACCACTCCGGTCACATGCTCACCATATAACTGAGATGGTCTACCATTTCTTGCGCTATGAGCCAGAGGCTTCATAGTGTATCCATCAGATTAGCGACAGGAGAAGTTTTTCCCTTGAGCACCTTATTGAGTTCTGCAAAGCTCTCTAGCAGCGCGTTCTCGTCGTAATCCCTCCATGAAACAGCTTGGCCGGTGCCGTTTCCGGTTCTCACAGGAGTCAATGCCTCAATAATTTTGAAATCGCTAAATGTGCCGCGGGCGCGATTGTGCTCGACATAAAATGCATATCGAATGTCAACCTGAGAACGGATATAAGAAGCAGTTTCCTTATAGGCATACGGAATCAAACGAAGAAGCAGATCAATATCTTTTTTGGTACAACGCGTTTTTTGCGCGGCAGTTGCATTGATAAAAAATGGCATTGTATACAACCCATAAGAAATAATTCGGTAGGACAGTGGAGCCATGCCTTTGCTTTTATCATCTTCTACAGGCAATACTTTGGTTGTGGTCATACGTTCAATTTTAACTGGATCAAGAGAAACCCCCAACCCGAATTGAACTACCCCTGAGGAAATAAATGAGCCTTTATCGCCCGACGCTTCTTCTAAAAATGTTGTTCCGAAAACACGAACATCCCAGTATTTTCCCAGCAACTCCTCTGAGGTTAACTCTTTGACATCATTGCGCTTTGTGTCTTTGCTCTCCAAAATATCAAAGCCGGTTTCCGTCAATCCCAGTTCGCATGAAAGCTCTTGCCAAACGGGGGAATCTTTTGCGCTGACCAAGTCGCGCAATTTGCGTTTGAAAGAAACAGGTGAGATTTCGCCGCGTCCGTCTTGTCTGGTACGAGGGTCACTTTCCCTGTCAGGATCACCGTTGGGATTAGAATCTTTTACATCAATTAGAAGTAAACCCGTTCCTCTTTTGATAAAATCACTCATTGGCCATAACCTCCTTGTCGTCTTTTTTATTATATGGTATCGACTGGTATTGACGCGAGATATCCCAGCAGAACTTGCGCCTGTTCGGTTGCATTGAATTGCTCAGGCAAATCGCAAGCCGCTATTTTTGTGCTCACTTCGCCATACCGTGAGAGAATCCATTTTGCAAGTCCCACTCCCTCGCCGGATGTATTGGCCCATGCCAGGTATATTTTCATGCGGTCGCGCAGGCGATTGAGTCCTTCAACCGGATTCTCTGATGCGATTACCAACATCTCATTTCCCATCAACTGGGCTGGAAGGGGCTTGTTTTTGTCCCCCCCATTTCTAACGTGAATACAGTACTCTTTGTGCAACATATCTGCAAGCTGCATAAATTGCCCTACATTGAACGGCGCTTCTAGCATATACTTCTCCTTTCTGACGTAAAGACGCCAAAGCAAAATTGAAATTAATGAAACGGTTAACGCAGCATCTTTCGCACGAGTTTTCTCATTTGATGAAAGCGCATATTCCAGAATTAACTTGTTGCCTACATCTCCAAGCATTTGAGCCGTTTTCTCAACTACCTTTCGCATGACATCGGCCAAAAAATCTTCATCATGTAAAGCGTATTGTTTCGATGGCATATAAAGTCGATAAATATCACTTAGTGATATAATGCTTTGTTGCATTGATTTTGACTGGCCAGAACGAGTATAATTTATTTTCAGCAGCTTGCAAATGTCGTTAGGTCCAGGACATAGCGGCTTATATATCAAGATATTTTTCTTGTCCCGCACACGAATCTCTATATTTGGATGATTTTTCGCAGCCGCTGACCACAAACCCAGGTTATTCCGAAATTGTTCGGAGGTGAATGTGTTTTCGTAAACTACTTGCTTGCGGCCTGGATCAAGGGTTTCCAAAATAACCAGATTGATTTTGCTTAATGGATTTTTGCTGATAACAGCTTCTATATTATCATCTAAAACTTGGTGGCACAAAGCGTCAAAAATGGATTCGCTTTCCTCTTGTTTTTCCTCATCTGATTCGTAATCACTCAATATCTGTGCTAAACATGCGTTGTTTTGCGGATCATCCGCCAAATAGGCAAGCAGTAGATTGGATTTATCACGGTTGCTGTCGCTCATTTTTTTCCATGATTTGTTTTCCCGCGATCCATCGGTCAGAAAAGTAATTGCGTTATGAATCGCCATAACATCGTTTTTCCCGGCCTTATAGGCCTCTACACCACTCAATTTGTAGCGCGTCAAACAAGGTATAGCCGAGTTTTTGGAATACAGATATGTAAGTCCCAATAGTGGAATGTTCGGATTGGGATACTTTTTTCCTGCAGCAGCGTCTATCTCACCTGAGAGTGGAGACACAACTTTATCTACTAAAGGAGCACCTCCAACAACTACGCTATCCAACAAATCTATTAGCGCTTGTCGAGTCGCCGATGAGCCCACTACGTTGTTGAAACAATCGGTTTCATATACATCGTAATATGTCATGCATTTTGCTTCATACTTTCTGGTTTTTTTATTCAGAGCTCCGACCAACATTTTTTTGAAAAAGTCAGCTTCTTCTGAACTGATGGATAATTTGAGCTTTTCCAGAAGGAAATCCACAAGTTTTTTATTAAAGCCAGCACGCCCTGCCTCTTTGGGAAAGACGGACAGTAATTGTCTTAACGCTAGTAATTCCTGATTCTCGGAATTCCCCACATCAGCAAGTTCATTCAACGACCAGTCAGAAATTTTGATATACGAACGTTCTGGGCTTATAGCGTTAAAATCCAATGCTTGTAGATGGTCTATTTTTTCTGATAGTTTAAGTTTGCTCCAATCCGCATTCTCGATTTTCTCGCTTTCAGTCCTTGCGAGTATTGGCTTCTGGACACGGATCGCTGGGAAATTGTTGTGATTTCCCTTGCCGTGCTTCCACAATGCGGAAGTATCCTTCTTTTGGAGAAGTCTGACTCCCCGTGGCGTCCCTTCTTTATCTAGTTCAATTAAGAGGCAGTCAGTTTTGCCCACAGAGTTTACATTTGGATTTGTCGTAGATTGCAGCAATCCATAATGCCGAAGCGCCACGCTAAGTTCAAACAATTCGTTCAGCATAATGCATCACCCCCTCTTCAATTTTTATATTCTGCTCAAATAATGGTGCAATTTTTCCGTTTGTCGGGCGAGTATACATTACGCTAAGCATAGACGGGATTATAATATTGATCGATTCGTCCGCCAATGTGGTTTCACGAGACAAACCAAAATAAGTGGGTACAAATTCTTTCCATCCCAAAAAAGGGGTTGTATGGAATTGACCAACAGCAAGACGGCGCATAAATACCTCCTGCAATTGGTGTTGTGGGTTTTTTCCACTGAGCGGTGGAGAATACGCCAAAACTACCCCATGCACCTTATAACAAACATTTTCGAGTACAGTTGCGAATAATTGAAAGTTAGACGTTCCGCTTTTTCGCATAGGCCCTTTGTAGTTCGTTGAATACTTATGAAAAACAATTGGTGAGCAAATCTCCACGCGCTGAGGCTGGAAGTATACAGTCTTTGAGAAAGCCACGCATTCGAAAATACTTTTTAAGGCTGATTGAGTGGGTGCCGGATAAGACACTGGAGACGATCCGGTATCAGGTCTTGTAAACATTGCTGCCGGGCCTGCTATTTCAAACGTAACGGGATAACTTTTTTCAATCATAGTAACGAACGCCTCCTGCTATGTAAGTTCGGAAAAATTTTTCTCTTTATCTATCTGCCCGTATTTAAAGTATCTCACCTCTTCAAAGCCCATCGGCTGCTCTTGCGCGATATACTGCCTTCCTACTCTGTGGTGCGGAATAACAGCCTTCGAATTGTATCCTTACTAACGCCAAGATGGTCAGCTATCTCCCCAAGGCTTGCTCATTTTCCAAAGCACCTCCATAATGCGAATCTTATAACCCTAAAGTATATTACTAATAACATGGATTACAATCGAATTGATGTGAATTGATATGATTATTTATATCGTCTCGCTTTTGCTTGTGTTGCTCCTTGTTTTTCGCATCTTGTCCCGTTCCAACCAAGCAACAAATTCTTCAAATAGAAGCTCTACAGACAAGCAGCAGACATCCCGTTTCATGCTGGCTTCCTCGGGCCATCTTAAAAATTCGGTTTGTGTCATCTTTTTGGTGTGGCCACGGGAATTCAAACGCATGTATGCTTTCTTATGCGCTTCTAGAATGGGACCCTCCGTTACCTTTTCTATTGGGATCATTCATAGTGCCGATTTCATTGCGTTTTTTATTGCGGTCACCATAAAGGTGCTCACAATACTCGGTATTAACCATGCGTCTCGGAATGAAAAAACGTTTGCAGTTTTTACACTTCTTGATGGACGACTTACCAACTTCATGCCCTACAAATTTGAGCCGCAGTTTATATTAACATATCAGACTCAGAGGGACGCAAGTGGTAAGCCCACCAAGTTGAACCGTCTGCACTTGCCCGGAAGATTAATGGAGGCCCGTAACTTCGGCGGATGTGCTTTAAATTACGCTAATGTGGCGATCGGGGCTTCCTGCATCCACAATCCGTGGATGAAGTTGTAGAGCTCGTCCGACACCGACACCTTAAACGGCGTAGGATTCACCGGCCTGAGGTGGTCAGGCCGGAACTCCTTCAGTTGCTGAAGAACGTAATTCCTGGTGTCATGTATGCTCACTGGTTTCAATGGTTTCCAACCGTCCCAGTAAAGGCGGTGTAATGGACGAACCTCAGTCGGTACTACATATGCCCTCTTTGATTCCTCAAAGGGATGGCGGCAGAAGAATTTTTTCCCCGGTTGAGGGGCTTCATTACCCACCTTGATAATTACATCGAGAATGGGGGTGTGGTCCGCGCCGATAAGACGGTACCCCTCTTTTCTGCCCGGAATTGTAATCTTTCCTTTGGATAGTTTAATCCGCGGGTTACCGTTTATCATTACCAGTTTGCAGACACACCCCAATGCGGGTTGCGCCTCGCACGTGACCTGGTTCGTGCCGATCCCAAAAATATTGATCTCATGGCCCTGCCT
Organism: Syntrophobacterales bacterium; assembly: GCA_031274925.1. Taxonomy (NCBI): domain Bacteria; kingdom Pseudomonadati; phylum Thermodesulfobacteriota; class Syntrophobacteria; order Syntrophobacterales; species Syntrophobacterales bacterium. The sequence continues at coordinate 72,346 of JAISPL010000028.1, forward strand.
CTGCATCTCTGTCATGGCAGTTTCGTTAATGTCGTTGCTGGCCGTTATGGTGAGCCCCGAGAAGTCCAAGTTCTGTTTCCTGGCTGCATCCTGAAATATCTTCCTAGTCTCTTTGGACACATAGGCCAGATCTTCGGAATCAATCCGTACTCCGATAGGTTCATATCCGAATTGCTTCAGGGCGGAGGCGACACAGATAAAATTTGGCACACCCGACCTGCGGGTATCATAAGTGTCGACGAGCGCCAGGAACCTGTCTGGAAAACCCTGAGCGTAGGAGATAAAGGCGGTCAGTTCTCCTTCGTTGGTGTTGGTATATCCGAGGGCGTTTCTTATTTGCAGGACAGCCTCCACAAAGTCCCTTTCCTGGCCCTCCGTATCGCGGAGATTTTTCGATTTCAGATCGTCTATTTCCTGAAATGACTGCACAAAAGAGTGGGCGTGGGTACCGACAACGGGAATTCCGAAGAGTTCGCCGGCCTTCACATTGCTCGTGGCGTTGAAGCCACCGATATAACTGTAGCGTGACGCTGAGACGCCGCCGTCAGGACCCTGTGCCCTTCTTAACCCGAATTCAATCAACTTTTTATCGAATCCTGCCAGCAATCTGAACCTTGCCGCCTGAGTGGCCTCCAAGCTCGGGTAGTTAATGAGACAAAGGATCGTTGTTTCAAGAAGCTGGGCAACCGCCAGAGGCCCTTCAATCCTGATAAGGGGCATGGGAGGAAATGTGAGGCTTCCCTCCTGAAGAGAATATATTTTTATCTTGGAACAATCCAGAGCTCTCAACCATTCAAAAAACTTAGGATCACACCCTTTAAGCGGCCCCTGTTTCAAGTATTCAATTTGACTGTCGCTAAATCCGAAGGAGGCGACGAAGTTGACCACTTCCTCAATGCCGGCAAAAACGGTAAACTCGCCGCCAAAGGGATTCCTTCTGAAGAATACGTCAAAGACCGCCGGCTGGTTCATCTTGTCGGCTTTCCAATAGGTATATGCCATGGTAAGCTGATACAAATCGGTTAATGTTGAATTGACCAAAGGGTTTATCGGGTGTATGCCTTTCATGTCCTAACTAATATACAATCATTTTTTACGAAGCCAAGGTTGTCAAATTTTTACTACTATTCCAGACTACGACTGCCAAGTCAAGAAGTCAATCTTTTTGTTGAAAAGAAGGGCCCGGTGTTACGGTCTGTAGGACTGTCTGATGGTAAATACCCTTCTGACAGCGGGTCTGTGTCGAGCGTCATGGTATCTTGTCGCTCCTGTTCTTCTTTGTCCCGTTTGCGTCGACATCTTGAACTACTCACCAGTTCCCGTACCTGATTAACCTGAGAGGTGATCTGGACCTACGAGCAATCTACGCAGAATAGGTCCATCATGGCGGTCCATCCGTAGCATTGGGGGTTGGGGCGGGGATATCTGAAAATCTTACCCATGTAAAAGCTATCTTTCTTGAACGGGACGGATACTGGGACGAGAGGTCTTGAGTATGTATGGATTGTCCTGCCTGATGAATGGCAATTGCATTCTTGCCTGCATTCACCGTGTTCTGCTTGTCCGCGGGTTCTCTTCATGGGCCGCAGCTTTGTTTTATCGATCCTTTATTCTTGTTGAATTTGGCATTACCTAAAATCAGTTTGCCATTACTCAGCCATATTTCCACCGGCTCCACCGACTCCTCCCGGATTTATATAAAGGCAGTCTTTTTTGTATTCTATTTTTTTTTCAGTTTCGATATGTCGGATAGGGGCTATAGTGTCCGAGACAGCACAAAATCATTATTCATGCGCCTCAAGAAAAACAGAGGGAAAAAGTAAAAGCTAAAAAGGCAGTCGTTGGTTGTTTGCTGTTAGTCGTTCGCTAAGAATGAAAAGACAGTGACTTGGTGCAAATAATGGAAAAGACTCCCGTTAGACATCGGGTTTGAAAAATTAATCAGAACAAGAAAGCACTTACTTTTTAGCTCCTCTTACTTGTTCTTGCAACTGTCTTTTCCGTATACACATAGAGGGTTTTCAACAATTCATCCACCGTTTGCTACTACGGATAGAGATGATGGAACGTGGTCACAGTGCCAAATTTCATCACCAGTGATGGTAAGTCAATTATATCCCGCAATAGGTCTTCTTCTCTGACAGGTATCAGGAAGAGAATCCTGGATGATCCTTCTTACTTTTAGGTTTTACCAGATTCTAAACTCGTAAAGAGTATGGAATTTAGTTGAAAGAGACATGAGGGGGGACTTATGTTGTTATAGTATTCTAGAAGAGACGGCGATCTTTATAGAGAAGTTTCAGTGGAACAGGAAGAGTTCCCTCAAAAAAGACTTCGGTCACTGGCAGGCCTCTCTTGGAGAGGCCTGCCAGTATGACGAGAGAGAATACTGAAGATAGGAAGATTACCAGGCGTATGGAGCGCTATAATAGACGAAACGAGAAGGAGAGTCGTATATTTGATATCCATGTTAAGGGTATGCCGGAACAGACTGCCAGAAAAAAGAGGATTGGAAGGGGGGATTCATGCCCATTTGAAATGTGCTATAATATATATGTACAAAAGGATAATAAGAGGAAAAGTTTATGGGTATGGTGCGAGAACCGGTTGTTAGCGGGACATTCTATCCCGACGACCCCAAGATACTTGCAGACAATATTCGCGGTTACCTGAGAAATGCGAAATTTGAGCGGATAAAGGGAGAAATAGTAGGTATAGTTTCTCCTCACGCCGGCTACATCTATTCCGGGCAGGTAGTCGCTTACGGGATGAAAGCTGTGTCGATGGGTTCCTATGATACGGTGATCGTCATGGGCTCTAGCCACAGGGAATACTTTGAAGGTGCGGCCATAATGGACGCGGGAAGGTATAGAACTCCCCTCGGCTCGGTGGATATAGATGAGGAACTGGCACGGGCGATTATGGACGAAAACAAGCTCGTCTTTTCGGATGCCGAGATTCATGGACCGGAACACTCCCTTGAAGTCCAGATCCCATTTCTGCAGACTGTGTTGAGCGGCTTCAAACTGGTCCCCATGGTGATAGGATCCCATGAAGGCGACATCTGCGCGTCGCTGGCTAGGGCGATCTACGAGGGGATAAGACGTGAGGGACGGCGACGACACATCCTTCTGGTGGGGAGTACCGATCTCAGCCATTACCACTCTTACGCCGACGCAATGAGACTCGACAAACTGGTGGTGGACCGGTTGGAAACTTTTGATATTCAAGGTATGATGGAAGATTTCAATAATGAAATCTGCGAGGCATGCGGCAAAGGCCCCATTATCGTTACCATGATGCTTTCTAGGCTGTTGGGGGCAGGGACTAGCAAAGTGCTGAAATATACCAATTCCGGCGATGTGTCCGGTGATAAGGGAAACGTTGTAGGCTATATGTCTGCTGTCTTTTACAGGGCGGAAGGGGCGATGGCATGAACAGCCTGTTAGATACAGATAAGGTCTTTCTTAAGAAGATAACTAAAGAAGCGATTGAAGCCGTTTTGTTCCACAGGGGGAAGGTCTTTTCGGAAGTGCCCGAGACCCTACAGGAGAAAATGGGCGCCTTTGTCACGTTAAGAACGAATAAGGAGGAATTGAGGGGTTGCATAGGCTATACCAAAGGGGTGCTGCCTCTCCACCAGACAGTCAGGGAGATGGCTGTACAGGCAGCTTTCCATGACCAGAGGTTTAAGCCGGCATGTAAAGACGAGTGGGATGATATTGATGTGGAAATATCGGTTCTCTCGTCTCTCAGAAAAATTAAGAGCCTGGAAAATATCAAGGTCGGTGTGCACGGTATACTCATAGAAAAGGGATTCAATTCGGGGTTGCTGCTTCCCCAAGTCGCTGTGGAGAACGGGTGGGACAGAGCAGCTTTTGTGGAATATGCATGCCGCAAAGCTGGGCTTCCCAAGGATGCGTGGAAGTCGAAAGAGATCAGTATTTACATTTTTTCCGCAGAGGTGTTTTAGAACAAGGATGGCGAAGAAAGAAGAAAAAATCGAAAGAGAGATGTCTATTGAAGACACAATAGAGAACCATCCCGAGGTTGTTCCTGTTTTCGAGAGACACGGATTGAGATGCGCAGGATGCAAGGCTGCGCTGTTCGAGAATATAGAGCAGGGAGCAAAAATCTACGGTATTGATATGGATGTCTTATTAGCAGATTTAAACGTGGCGATATCGGAAGACTGATTCCTTCGGGTGGCCAATTGTGCTGGCCAGATTGTACTGGCAGTCCGCGGCTGAATCCCGGCAAATAAACGAGTCGATTATTAGCGTGGCTGACCTTTGCGCATGAGCGACAGATTGAATATGAACTATCTGTGAAACCGAAAAAAATATATGCCGTAATCCTTGCCGCAGGAGTCTCGCGGCGGTTGGGGGTGAGCAAGCTGACCCTCGAAATAGATGGCAGGAGCGTTATAAAGCGGTCCGTTGCACCTTTTCTCATAGACGAGGTCGAAAAGACCTTTGTAGTGGCATCCATTGACAGGGCGAAGATAGCGAAAGAGTTAAGGTGTCTAGAGACTGTTGAAATAATTGATAATCAGCATTATCATGAGGGTATATCATCCTCGGTGAAAGCCTCGCTGCCTTATATAAAAGGAGCGGATGGAGTCTTCTTTCACTTGGGTGACAAACCTTTTGTGAGGCCTGACCAGGTGAAGACAATCCTTGAGTTTTATCTCCGTGGAACCAGAAATTTTGTAGTTCCCTTGTATGGAGGAAGAAAAGGACATCCGGTCCTTATGAACACAGAGCTGTATCTTAGCGAGATGGAGCGGCTAGAAGGTGACAAAGGACTCAGGGAAATCATAGATAAATACCTCAAAGATGTGGTATTTTTGGATGGAGATGAAGGAAACGTCTTTGATATCGATACCATCGAAGACATAGAGATTTTAAAGAGGATGGGCTATAAGATTGAAGAAAGTTAAAGTTGAAGATGCTTTGGGGATGGCGCTTGCACACGATATAACCGAAATTATCCCGGGCAAGAAAAAAGATGTGGCTTTTAAGCGGGGGAAAATTATAGAACAGAAAGATATTGAGAGACTTCTCGACCTCGGCAAAAGGCATCTCTATATTTTTGAAGGCGAAGTCAATGGGGTCCATGAGGACGAGGCTGGCATGAGGATTGCCCAGTCCATAATGGGCGGGAATATGGAACCCCTTCCGCCCAAGGAAGGGAAGGTAAGTATGAGAAGTACCGTGGACGGACTTTTCTACGTGAATAACAAATACCTTTATGAAATAAACCGCATTAAAGATGTGCTCGTGAGTACTGTGCCGAATAGACACCCCGTTAAAGTCGGCGATATTGTTGCTGCTACCAGGATCATTCCTCTTTATATAAAAGAGAAAGATCTGAAAAAGGTCGAGAGGGTGGGAGAGAAGGGTGTGATCAGGGTAAGCCCCTTCAGAACCATGAGAGTGGGTTTGGTTATTACGGGGAGTGAAGTCTATGCTGGCAGAGTTATGGACGGTTCAGCTGTAGTGGAAAATAAGATCTGTAGTTACGGCCTTGATCTCGTCGGCAAAATCATAGTCCCCGATGAGATTTCTTCTATCAGTGAGGCCGTACTGGCGTTTTTCGATAAAGATGCAGATATTGTTATTACTACCGCCGGACTTTCTGTGGATCCCGATGATGTAACTAAAGAGGGGATTGAGGCGACAGGAGCAGAAGTTCTCTTTTACGGAACGCCGGTTTTTCCGGGAGCCATGTTTCTTGTCGCACGACTGAAAGGGAAATATATTCTGGGTGCCCCCGCATGTGTGTATCACAGCGAGTATACAGTCCTTGATATTGTCCTGACGCGTATCATGGCCGGAGAGAGGATGCGCAAGACCGACATGGTCAAGTTGTCATATGGGGGGCTCTGCCTCCATTGCGACGTTTGCCACTATCCTACCTGTTTTTTTGGAAAGGGGCCGTGATAATGCCAGAGGGTAAATGGTCAGTTGCCCATAAAATGTGGGACCCGGTGATCGTTATAAAGGGAGCAGGTGATGTGGCGACAGGTATCGCCCACCGGCTGCACAGGGCCCGTTTCACCCATCTTCTTATGGTGGAGATACCCGAGCCGCTATGTGTGAGAAGGGCGGTGGCCTTTTCGGAAGCTGTATATGAAGGTGGGGCGGAAGTAGAAGGAGTAAAAGCAGTGTTGATAGACGGTTTGAGGCTTCTTGCAAAAGTTTGGGAGAAAGGGGCTGTGGCCGTCATGGTGGACCCGGAATGGAAAGCCGTTGAAGCCCTTAAGCCTCACATAGTCATAGATGCCATAATGGCGAAGAAAAATCTGGGAATCAGGAAGGAAGAAGCTGCGTTGGTGATAGGAGTAGGGCCGGGGTTCACGGCGCCTAAGGATGTTGATGTAGTGGTGGAGAGCAAACGCGGTCACGATCTCGGTAAGGCCTTATACGAGGGGTCGGCTGAGCCTTACACGGGATTTCCGGGAGAGGTGATGGGTTACTCAAGGGAGCGGGTTCTGAGGTCTCCAGTGGCAGGGATGGTGAAACACGTGAAAGCCATAGGTGACGAGGTAAAGAAGGATGACATCATCCTTTATGTGGGCGACAATCAAGTACTGGGACCATTCGACGGGGTATTGAGAGGGCTTATCCGGGAAATAAATGTGACTGCGGGTGAAAAAATCGGTGACATAGACCCTAGGGGGATTAAGGAATATTGTTACACTATCTCCGATAAGGCGAGATCAATAGGGGGCGGGGTTATCGAGGCTATCCTTCACTGGATCACGCGTCCGCATAAGGTGAAAGAAATAAAAAGACCTGGCGCGAAGCTGCAAAAATGGACCTGAAAAATATGGAAGCGAGGAGCCTATATGGAAGTTGGTGACGTCATAAAGGAATATCTGGCGAAAGGGATGACAGGTGCTGTCGCCACCATCGCGTATAAGCTGGGAGCAGCCCCCAGAGGGGAGGGGGCGAAAATGTTTGTAGGGGAAGACGGAAAGTTCTTCGGTACCGTGGGAGGAGGATGCTTGGAGGCCGAAGTGTGGCAGGAAGCGGGAAAAGTGGTGAAGACCGGGGAAGCCAGGTTCGTCCGTTACAGAATGAACGAGGAAGAAATAGAAAATGACGGCATGATTTGCGGCGGAAATGTGGATATTTTTCTGGAGCCTCTCCTTGAGCGTCACCGGGACCTTTATGATGTGGTCTCGAACCTCGAAAAGAAAGGGAGACGTGCACTAATAGTGACCAGGTTCGGAAAGGATTATTTTTCGAAATCCCTCATTGATACCTATGGTGGCCGTTGGGGAGACCCTATAACAGAAATTGAAGCTGAGGGATATAGACAGTTTTTTACCGAAAAACACCCTAAGGTTCTCGGGGACAGTACTGTAATTGAACCCATAAGCATCGCGTCTACGGTCTACATCTTCGGAGCGGGCCATATATCTCGGTACCTCGCCCAAGTTGTAAAGATGGTCGACTTTAACGTGGTAGTCATAGATGACCGAGAGGAATTTGCCAACAAGGAGCGGTTTCCAGATGCAGATAAGGTCATCGTATCCGATTTTCAAGCAGTGTTTGATGTCCTAGACTATGTGGGTGATGTGTATGTGGTGATCGTGACGAGAGGCCATAATCACGATGCCTATATTCTTGAGGAGGCACTGAAAAAACCTTCAAAATACATAGGCATGATAGGGAGCAAGCGAAAGATCCAAATGGTCTATGATTACCTGAGAGGTAAAGGTATTGAAGAAGTGGTTCTTAGAGCGGTGCATGCGCCGATTGGGGTCAAGATAAATTCCGAGACACCTCAGGAGATTGCGGTGAGTATAGTGGCGGAACTCATAGATATAAGGGGGGCATAAGGAGCCATTGATGGATGAAGAATTGACGCTTCTTGAAGAAATGGAGGATGGGGAAAGCGCGTTTACCCCGAGGAAAGGGGAAGCGCTGGAGGTGGTAGAAGAGAAAAGTTTTCCCCTTCCTTACGATCCGTTCAGGGCCTACCTTGCAGAAGTATCTAAACATCCTCTTCTTACCCGGGAAGAAGAGTTTGAGGTTTCGAAGCTCGTATACGACTGCAAAGACCGAGAGGCAGCGCAGAGGCTTGTCATATCAAATCTCAAACTGGTGATCAAGATAGCCCTTGAATACTACAATACGTATCTGAGTGTGCTTGATCTTATCCAGGAAGGAAATGTAGGGCTCCTCCACGCAGTAAAAAAGTTCAATCCCCATAAGGGCACCAGGTTTTCAACCTATGCCTCCTTCTGGATCAGGGCGTACATGCTGAAATTCATCATGGACTCTTGGAGTCTCGTGAAGGTGGGAACTACCCAGAGCCAGAGGAAGCTATTTTATAGGCTCAATAAGGAGAGACAGAAACTGGAAGCCTTAGGTATTTACCCTGCGGCACAACTCCTTGCCAGTACCTTGGACGTGAAAGAAGAAGAGGTCGAGGACATGCAGAAACGGCTTACCTACACGGACATCTCCCTTGAAACCCCTGTAAGTGATGAGAGTGATGATACAGTACTCAACATGATGAAAAGCGACGAAGATATTGAGGAGGTCATCGGCGATCGGGAGAACTTGGATATTATATCTAGGAAATTCAAGGAATTCAGGCGAACTTTGAATGACAAAGAGAAATTTATATTTGACCGGCGGATCGTTTCGGAGGAACCGGTAACACTCCAGGTAATAGGGGACAAATTCCAAATTTCAAGAGAGCGGGCCAGACAGCTGGAGAACAAGGTCCTTAAGAAATTCAAAGAGCGATTTGAAGGGGAGATGGAGAATCTCTACTTCTAACGGCCCGGATGTAGTCGGCGGCGGACCTGTCTTGAATGGTATGTCTGTGTCACTAAAAGGTTAAGATATATCCGAGCTTTTCGGTCACCAAAGTATAATAGTTAGTGACCAGCAGAATACCGATAACAATGAGGAGGGCGCCGAGCGCCGTCATGGAGTATTTGACCATGTGGCCGTATCGCTTCAAAAATGAGAAAAGCCTGTCAAAAAACAGAGCCGACACCACGAAGGGGATGGCGAGGCCCAGGGAATAGAGACTAAGGAGACAAATGCCCTTGAAAACGTTTTCCGATGTGGAGGCGATAATGAGAATGGAGGAGAGAGCCGGCCCTACGCAGGGGGTCCATCCTAAGGAGAAAGTGATCCCCACGATGAATGATCCTGCGAAACCTATAGGTTTTTTGTTGAGATGAATAACCTTCTCCTGGTTCAGGAACGGTGCCTTTATGACCCTAAGGTAGATCAGGCCCATAGCAATGAGAACCAGTCCCCCGAACCTGATTATGTATCTCTGGTAATCGAAAAAAAAACTTCCTATAAAAGAAGATGAAAAACCGAATGAGACGAATACGAGCGAGAATCCCAAGATGAAAGCAATGGAATGAAAGAGGACTGTTTTTCTGTATTTTGCTGCATCCGGAGATATATAATTGTCGAAGCTTATGCCGCTTATGAATATAAGGTACGAGGGAACGAGGGGCAACACGCAGGGACTGAAGAATGAAAGTAAACCCGATACAAAAGCTACCACGCTGTTAAAATCAGCGATGGTGATGAATCCGCCGAAAATCATAGACTAGTATTATTTTTTTCTGATAGGTTGTCAAATGAAATATATGTCGACCGCGATAGGCGCCAACACCACTCTTATGCTCATAACGGAGTCAGGAGCGACCGCATGGAGAGATGTAAAGTTTTCGTCTTTACGTCATCACCTAAACTGGGAGAGGAACTGAAGGCCGCCAGAATCATCCCTTAGGTTGGTGATGGACAGGGCTTTTCCGCACTTGTCCGCGGTACAGGAAAAAGCCAAAAAAACACAGGGACTGACCGCCATTAGGGAAGCTGTATTTTTTTAAATAAATTTGATTTAACTACTATATCCACATTCGACGAACCAAGACAAAATTTCCGAGAGTTTTCATTTATAGATAGATAATGCCATTGCTTGGTATTTCTCAAACCAAGACTCCAACGTCAGCATTTGCCATAATTTGAACGTCAAATCCACCATCGCAACTTTTT
>JAISPL010000029.1 GCA_031274925.1 Syntrophobacterales bacterium
ATTTGTAGAAAATTTATCTAAACTCGCCGTGCAATTTTTACACTTTCAATTATTGTAACATTGGTGTTTATTGGCTGTCAATCAGCGTATCCCAATGGAATAGTGCATAAATCAGCATCAATAATAAGTCGCCTTTCATTTTCAAGCAGTCCTGTTTTATCAATACCTTCTATTATTAGCACCCTGACATTTTTATCGCAGCAATGTTTGTAAAAGTTATCAATACCCATTTTTGACAAAAACTCTTTGCCAAAAACAAGAATGAGCAATTTGAGAGGCTTTAAGTCACAAAGCAAATTTACATATTCGCACAACCTTTCAAGCAAGCCCCGCTTGTCATCTGCAATTTTAAGAGAACAAACTTTGGCGAGATTGCTGCCATTCATAACCGCATCGTATTCAATGTTTAAGCCTGATTTCAATCTAAAATTTTCCGCTAAATTAAGTATTATGGCTTCAAGGTTCATAAGCGGCCCTGACTGCTCGCCAAGACCCAAAAACTCTGCGAATTTTTTGGTCAGCAAATTTGTTATTGTTTTTGAATTGAAGTTTATGTCTGTAAAATCGAATATGATTGACGCATTTTTCTCGATATCAACGGGTTTGCCACCAAAAGAAAGGTTAAGGCCATCGTCATTGTCGTTTTTACCATCTTCTATTTGACATCTTAATTCCGTCAACATTTGAAGCAAAAATTTCTTGTTTTCAACCACAAGTGTGAAAAAATTTGTTTCGGGGATTATAATGCTAGGTTCTATGCCGTATCTTGAAAGTGTAAGTTCATTCATCCTTTATTCCTCATCGTATATTGTCAAACGCTCGGTTGTGTCCAGGATATTACTTTGTTTGCTGCCCAATATCCAAGCAATGTCTGAAAACTGCTTTTCTGTTATTTCCATAACTGCTATATTACCGATTTCAGGTTTATTCTGCTCAAGCCGTCTGCGAATTTGACCGGCTACGGTTTTGTTGATTGCAAGTTTTGTATAGACAGAAAACTGTAACATCATAAAGCCATCTTCAATAAGAAATTTGCGAAACCTCGTATAATTTTTTCTGTTTTCTGCCGTTTTAGTCGGCAAATCAAAAAACACCATTGTTCGCATAAATCTCCAGCTCATTCCCGGTTCTCTTTTTCGTCTAAAATTTCTATACCGAATATATCGTCAACCTCCTGACGCATAAAGCGAAAAATGCGGTGCAGATATATTCTTATTGCGGGAACAAGGCTTTGATTTTCACCATTCATTTTTACCCTTGAATATAAAAACGGCAGCATATAGCGTTTGTATTTTTCTTCGTCATCTTCTGGAAGAAATACAACAAATCTGTCAACAACCACCCTAAAAGGCTCCATTAGGTCACTTGCCAAGTTGAAAGCATTTTCAACGCCCTTGTGCCAAATGCCCAGTTCGGTTAAGTAACCACAAGCAGAAATTTCCCGTGCAAATGCTGCCATAAGCAAAGTATAGCCATAATTTAATGCAAAATTATGAAGGCGCGGAGCGCTTCTGCTAAAGTCTGAACCAAATAGCACCCTAAAATAAACCGCCGCCGCCCTTGCCTCATGATTTTCAAAGTCGCCTATCCGTACATTGTTTTGATATTCCATCAGTGCAGAGTGTTCTTCTTGCTTGTCCAGTTCTGACAAAAATAAAGCCTGCTGGCGGATTTTTTCTTTAATTATCTGCCGCCAACACCTTGCTTTTAAGGTTTCGTTCCAAGCAATCTGCTCTTTAATGTTTTTTGCAGCACTGAAATGGGCGTGAACGGGCAGAAAAACAGAGGCTGGGAGATGCTTTTTGTCACAAAATATTATATTCGCACCTGCCTCGGTCAAATCTGCAACAAGGGCGGCTGTTAAAGCGACAGCCGTACTTTCGATGATAAGTGTTTCAATCTCTTTGATGTGTATCCGCTCTTCGGTTTCCGAGCGAACAACAAGCGAGCCGAGCAGAGATTCTAATTTACAACGCTTGTTAATGACAATTGTTCGAAAACCCGCCATAAAATCACCTTTTATGGTTTATAACAACTCTGTTTTCAAACAGCCCTGTGACTGATTGGGTGATGAGGTATATATTTCTTTCCGGAATTTCTTTAACCTTATATATGGAAACTTCATTTGCGACACCGCCAATTTTTACTGCATTGAAACCCTTGCCATTTGTTGTTATTAAATTCAAAAGACCGACCAACTGCTCCATTTGTTTATAAGTTGGCAATTCCCTGAATTTTTCTCTATCAATTTTGTTTTCTTTAACTTTTTTTGCAAAAGTGTAGTTCGCATAAAATGGCTTTTTGACTTGCTCTATTATTGCATCATAAAGCTTGAGGTTATTTTCACGGGAAATTTTTTTGCCCTCTTTTGTTTTTGGGTTTCTCTCGCGAGTGGCAAAAACAATATCTTTATATGTTTCTTTGTCTTCGGTGATTTGTTTATCTTTGACAAGTTTTTTATATTTGTAAATGTCGTGAATAATCTGAATAATCCCCTTGTCGGGATACCATTCGGTTGTAACAGAGCATTGCAAATCGCCTGAGCGCATGTGATAACGAACTCCGTCCACTTCAAGGACACTAAACATTTGTATTTTTGAAATAATAACTTTCGGGTTTTTATCAGCAATTTTATTATCAGCCACTATTTTTGCCAGTAATTCATCTCGTCTGTTGTCTTTTTCAAGATGAACAAACCTCACAGGGACAGAGAAAATACCTCGAATTCTTTCACCATTTCTGCCATCATCATATTCAATAAGGCAGTTATAAGCAGTGTATCCCCTTATATATCCGCCGTATTTTGCAGTATCAAAGCCTTTGTGAAGCTCAAACTGCCCCTTGCCTTTCGGATGAATTGTTTGGTCGTAAAATTCTCCTTTTTTCTCAAATGGGCGGGTGGTTACGGGGAATTTATCAAGATATTTCTTGTTGTCGAACAAATACGCTTTTATTTTATCAATATATGTATTTTGCCAAATACCATTGCGGTCACATTTGAACAGCTTGTCGATAGCAGTGTTTTCGTTAAATGTGAAATTAGTTTTCCAATATTGCCCAAAAACACTATCCCACACATTGCCGACAACAATATTGAGATACGCATCGTGAGCGTGGTGCAAATTGTTCACTTCGCGGCATTTGACAAGCCCATAATTATTTCTAAAATCGCTTACATTGCTTGCTTTAGAGTAAACAATTTTCGTATCATCGCCAAATAGAATTTTAAGTGCATTCGCCGTTTCTTTTACCGCTTGATTTGTCGAAACAAGCTGGCGGTTGATAAACCCGCCGATAGTGTCATAGTCCAGACTTTGAGTGCAAATAAGACGACTATATTTTTCGGCGTTTATCAGCCCCTTGCCTTTTAACATTCCCCAAAACGAGGACATTTTAGTTTGAATAGGTTGTTCAATCGGGTACGCATCACTTTTGTATGCGTTGTCGTACCGTTTAACAAGCACCCTGTTTGTTAAACTATCATCCTTGATTTTGCTTTGTGGATAAATATGATCAATGTCGTAGAGACTGTAGTTGTTCAAATTGGACAACTCAATTTTTTCGCCGCTGTACATACATTTACCCAACTGTGTGAAATAAAAATAAAGCCTATCGGAACGAAATTCCGTTTCATCCGTTTTGCCGTCAAACTCTGCTTTTAACGTCTGAATGTCACGACTATCTTTAGCGGCCTTGTTTAAGAGTTCCTCAATTTGCTTGCGGCGGCTTGATTTCATCTTGCCTTTTTGCTTTTTGTCATCAGTACGGGTTACTTCTATGAAAACTTTTTTTGGCGCACAGCCGTTAATTTTCATGAGTTCTTTACAAATTAAAATCGCTTGCCAAATGGAGCGTTTAACTGTTGGCGAACAATAAAGCCCTGCTACAAGGTCATGGTCAACTTTTTCTTTTTGTAAGCCTGCATTCTCTTTTTCAATGACATTGGTAAATTTTTCGATGATACTGCCGCCATTTCTTTGAATGTAGTGGTCACTGTTGAGAATTTCCATTAAGTTAAGGGTCGTTTCTTCAAGCAATTTTATAATTGTCAAAGCTGTTTCGCCCGTCGATTTATCAGTAACGGTAATTCCGCTCAAAAATTTAGCGGAAAATCTCGCCCAGCCTTTAAATGACAATTTACTTAGTTTTTGTATCTGCTCCTCGGTAAGTTTATCACCGTATTGTGCTTCGATTTTCGCTCTGACAGGGGACTTTTCATCCCCAAAAACTGTGTGCCACTTTATAATGTTTTCGCACATTTCTTCATTAATGTTGTTGCCCAAAATACCTTTAAATTTAATCAGTGATGAAAGCGACGAATTAAAAGCCGTGTCGTTATCATTTTCTTTGCCAACCGCATCTTTGGTGCGAGTTTCCCCTTGTTCAACTAAATATTTTTTGATTTTTGTTTTTGAAAGCGAGGTTTCGCGTTGACACATGTTATTATATAAAAGCTTCTTTAATTTTTGTCCTATGCGATTGCCATTGATTTTAAGATTATTTAAGTCATTTAAGAGCATATACTTTTGATAAAGCAAACTTGATTTCGGGATAACATCCTCGGCCTTGAGATAGGTGCATTTTGCGGTCATTCGGGTAATGAAATTTTCACCGCTTTTTGCGGCGTCAACAACTTCATTGAAATTCCAGGGCAAAACCTTTGTATTTTCAAAGCCAGAATTTTTTTCAATCCAGGTAAACTTGCCTTTGTGCTTTTCGTTTAATGGTCCAACATAGTATGGTATGCGAAAAGTCAAAAGGGATACGATTTTATCTGCGACCGTTCCGTGGTTATCTTTATTTTGCAGAAAGCCGAAGTTCCCTGTTTGTTTTTCTAAAATTGCTTTAAGTTCCGCTTCGTGCAGTTGATATGGAATATATGAATTGTCTTGCGTGTTGTGAATCTTGCAAAGTGTTTTGTTTTCAATTTTTTCTTCCAAGGTTTTGCATTCGTCAGTCGTCCTTGCCTCATCGCTTGCTTTTTCTAATATACTTTTCGTGTATTTCAAAAAATCTTCATGGTTTGCCGTCATTGGCTCTGACCCTTTGTCGATGCACATTATAAAATGCGAAACTGATTTTTTATTGTGGACAATATTAGAGCCAACATAATTAACGTAAGAGGCGTGAATAAAATCTTTATCTTTAAAATCCGTGTTCTTACGGAACATTTTACCGTATTCATTTGAAAGATATGTTTTGATAAAGTTTTTTAGTAATTTTAAATCGGCTTTATGCTCATTGTATCTTTGTACAAGCGCTTCTGAAACAAAATTTGAGTCCGCCATAACGCGATTAAGCTGCACTAAATCATAGAAAGATTTAAGCAACACTAAAAAACCAAGTTGGTCATCATTTAAAATAGTTTCAACGTCAGCTAGACATTCGTCATATTTTTCGGAAACAGCGGAAAATTTGAAGTTTTCGAGTTGTTTATTGCCCTTTAATTCCTTTTCGTCATCTTTTAAATGAGCGCCAAAAATTTCGGACAAATTGATTTTATTTCCTTGCATTGCGGTAAATACATGTTTTAATGACCTATTATTGTTGGGGTTTAGTTTTCCGTGAATCTCAAGCCATTGTTTTGCCACGGATTTACTTTTATCCTTGATAATTCCGGCAATGGCTTCAATATTGGTGGCGTCAAAGGGTGTATTATTCTCAAAGGTTGTATTATTCTCTTTTTGCGCATTTATGGCATCAATTATGTCTTTGTAGCCGCTATTGCTGCGGCTTGTATTGAAATTTGAGGATAAAAAATGCCCACGATATTTTATCAAATGATGGCAGGCAAGATATATTAAGCGAGGGTCTTTTTCGTCATTTTCAAGAAGATGCTTTCTCAAATGATAAATTGTCGGGAATTTTTTGTAGTAGTCTTTGTCTGCAAAATTAGAGTCATTAAACAGGGGATATTTAGCTTTTTCAGTCTTATCGTCGAAATGTAAATTGCTTTCATTTAAGCGAATAAAAAACGCTTGGTCCTTTTCCGCAATCGCCGAATTAAAAAGCTCTTGCAATAAATCAATGCGAACCTTGCGTCTTGCAAAACGCCTGCGTGATGAACGAAAACCGCGCCTTGTCGATGCGTCTTGCGCACCTTCAAATAATCTTACACCACATTGCAGTTTACCGTTTTTGGTTAGAATATTATATTCTGAATCAGTGGCGGAAAATCCGACTGAATTTGTACCTATGTCCAGCCCCAAATACCAGTCCCTTATCATTTTCTTTGCCAACGGCATCTTTTTATTTATTTGCTTCATCCTAGCCCCCCATTCCTTTGAAAATTGTTTAGATTTTAATCATAATTAAATCCCAAATATCACCCTCTATTTGTTAATTCGATTATTTCTCTTTTATCCCGACAATACTTATAATTCACAATTTCACCCGTAATAATCAGTTCTATTGCAGCGCAATCACATCAAAGGGAACCTGAAACCACTCATTCAGATTTCTATTATACCATAAAAATATTTTTAAATTGTGTGCAATAGTCACAAAATATCCAGAAATACCTGCTATTCATCCGGTTCAGAGTGATCACTGTAAGTATATATAAATAAAGGAGTTACTCCTTGCTGGCTTTGATTTTTGTCAAAATATAATATCACTGACTTTAAATTTATTATGCAAAATTTTCTCAATGATTTGTGTTTATCACCTTTGTACTGGGTTTCACTTACAAGCATAAAGGCAAGCCGCAGGGAGCGATTAAGCTTTAGCCCCTTGGTTTTTCGACCTCATTTATATATTTCGTCCATAATCCATTAATGCCTCTAAAAAACAGAAATTACTTGAAATATTACTTAAACGCAAGACTTGAGAGGGAAGGGTGCGTTTAAATTTTTTAAGTGCTCTATGGTCCGGAAAAACAAATTTTGGTGCAATTTCATTTTTCACAGAATCCGACTTTTCGGGATGCCTCTATCTCGAGCACACCGCCAGTCTTGGCGATTGCAATGCAAGTGATTGAAAAACCATACTGCCCGATACAGGACACGGATTTCAAACAGGCTATTTTTTGTGATTGATAAAAAGGTAAGTATATGATATTATTGACAGGATTAAATGCCGAAGGCGGGATTTGAACCCGCACAGGCTTGCACCTACTAGACCCTGAACCTAGCGCGTCTGCCTATTCCGCCACTTCGGCACTGCATCAGCTTATATGGATATTGAGTCTATGTCAAGAGGTGAACTATGAGAATTTTTGAATCCCTCGATATATCCGAGAGATTTACCAATCCGGTGCTGACCATAGGCAACTATGACGGGGTTCATGTGGGGCACAGGCAAATCATTGAGAAAGTGAAGGATGAGGCTCATCGCTTGGGAGGAACATCCATGCTTATGACCTTTAGCCCCCATCCCCTCACAGTAGTGAAGCCGGATGCGCTTATCGGACTCATCTCGCCCAACGGCTTAAAGAGAAGGTTGATAGAGGAAGCGGGGATTGATGCGCTTATCATTGTACCTTTTACGGAACAGTTCCGTCTTATAGAGCCCGAGGACTATGTAAAAGACATCCTTGTGGATAAATTGGGTATCAAGGGGCTTATTATAGGTTATGATTTCAGGTTTGGACGGCAGGGGAGAGGGGATGTGGATCTTCTGAAGGGTTTGTCGGCGCAAAACGGTTTCTTCTTTCATGTCGTCGAGCCGATCACACTTGATGGCGAAAAAATCGGGAGCAACAGGATCAGGAAGATGTTGAGATCGGGCGAGACCGAGAGAGCCATGGCATGCCTGGGCCAACCCTATCTTATGGAAGGACGGGTTATAAAGGGATTTGGCAGAGGAAGAGAACTGGGGTTTCCGACCATCAATATCGCGACAGCGGTCGAACTTATCCCGAAGGAAGGTGTTTACGTAACGGAAATTGAAACGACCAACAGACGGTTCCATTCAGTGACCAATATAGGTTATAACCCAACTTTCGACGGCAAGGAACTTTCAATAGAAACTCACATCATGGATTTTTCCGGTGACCTTTATGGCTGCGAAGTAACCCTGTATTTCTATAAGCGGATTCGGGATGAAATGAAATTCGGTTCCGTGGAAGAGCTGAAGCGGAGGATAGCGTTTGATGTGGAAACCGCTTCCGATTATTTTATAAAGCGGGGACTGGAGTGAGGGAGAGTTATCTTACTTCCCCTGCTTTGCCTTCTTGAGTGATTTTTTGCTGCAGGGCATATTCTTATGTACGAGTGATTTCTTGAGGGTGCAATACATGGCGACAAAGGTGCGGCAGCTGCCTGCCCCATCCAAGGCTGTTTCCTCCGGTATACTTGCATATTTGCACATGAGATCGCAAAATTCAAAAATATGTTTCATGGGACGCTCCTTTCGATAAAATTCGACCAGTCTGCGGTTGCTCAGGAATCCTTAAATCCTGCAGTTGCCTTCTCAACGGCGCGTCGGACTATCTCATCTGCCTCGACCTGGCTACCAGATTCCTTTACTCTTGCGAGACGTACTCCATCTTCATCGCCGTAGGCTATGCGTAATGTGAGGACACCATCGGTCACCGCCGCATTGATGCCGAGAGGAACACTGCATCCTCCGCCCATCATATTCTGGACTTTTCTCTCTATAGTGACAACTTTTCGGGTCTCCGGGTCGTCAATCGGTCTCAAGAGATCAATCAAAACCTTTTCATCCCGTGTCTCCACACATATGGCGCCCTGGCCAGAGGAGGGGACCATCATGTCGAGAGATAAAATATCCTTGACGAGACTCTCGAAGCCCATCCTTTTCATCCCGGCAAGGGCAAGAATAGCGCCATCCAAGCCAAGGGTCTCAATCTTACTGATCCTCGTATCTATGTTACCCCTTATCGGTATGATTACAACTCCAGGATTCAAATTTAGGATCTGGGACTTCCTTCTCAAACTGTTTGTCCCTATTTTCGAACCTTTTGCCACACGGTCGAAGCGGGAGAGATTGAAAGATACGAAAGCGTCCCGGGGATCTTCTCTTTTCAGGGCGGCGCCTACGACAAGTCCTGGCGCGAGGTCGCCGGGAAGATCTTTCATGCTGTGCACCGCGAGATCAATCCCTCCACTAAGGAGATCGTCCTCTATTTCCTTCACAAAAAAGCCTTTGTCGCCTATCGACTGAAGCGGTTTGTCCAGCATGATATCGCCTGTGGTTTTTATTATCTTCGTAATAAATTCTAAGTCCGGATGAAAGGACTTAAGCTGCTCCATAACCATGTCTGTCTGCTTTAGGGCGAGCTTACTCCCTCTGGTCCCTATTATCCATTTCCTCTTCATTCTCCTCCTCCAGTTCGAATAATTTCTTCATTACCTCCAGTACTTCGGGGTTACCGTTCTGCCTTATGAGGGCAAGGTGGGGATGGAGAAATTTGGCGGTCAGTGCCTTGGTCAGAATATCAATGCGGTCGAGAGTCTCTTTGTCCGCTCCTTTGAGTTTGGCCAATGCTTTCTTTACCTCCAATGACCGTACCTCTTCAAGCCTTCCTGTTATCCTGGAAATGATGGGGGCTATATCAAGCTGTTCGAGCCAGTGCGCAAATTTACGGGCCTCTTCCTCCATGATTTCATGCGCCTTCTGAGATTCTTTGAGCCGATCGGAAAAGTGCCGCTGAGAGATATCTTTGAGATCATCAATGTCGTAAAGATATACGTTTTCAATGTTGTTCACAAGGGAGTCCACGTCCCTTGGGACTGCAATGTCTATAAAAAAGAGGGGACGGCTTTTCCTCTTTTTCATCGTGGAATGAACAGTTTCCTTGTCTATGATAGGTTTTTCCGATCCCGTGGACGAGAGCACCATATCGACTTTGACAAGCAGGTTCGGTATCTCTTCGAACGGGTAGGGGGTGCCATTATACTCTTCGGCAAGAAAGCGGGCGTCCTGAAAAGTCCTATTGGTGATGAAAATGTCGTTAAGCCCCTCTTTCTTGAAATGCTTGAGAGCAATCTCGCACATCTCCCCTGCGCCAATTACAAGAATCTTTTTCCGGCTCAAATCCAAGAAGATTTTCTTGGAAAGCTCAACCGCCATTGAGCTTATGGATACGGGGTTATATCCTATCCTTGTTTCCGTTCTTATACGCTTGGCTACGCGGAAAGTCCGGTGAAAGACTTTGTCCAGAAGAAAGCCGGTGGTGTTATGGGACGCGGCAAGGCGGTATGCGTTTTTAACCTGCCCGAGAATTTGGGATTCACCGATGACCATGGAGTCGAGTCCAGAAGCCACGAGAAAGAGATGTTTATAAGCGTTTTCGTCGAGGAAGGAATAGACGTATGAATCAAGTGATTCACGTCCCGCGCTGAAACGACTACCCAGGATATTGCCGATGACTTCCAGGGGTTCATTGCAGTCTCTATATGAAAAGTAGATCTCTGTCCGGTTACAGGTCGACAGGACGACTGCCTCGTCTATTCCACGGTCTTTCAATTTGGTCAATAATTCGGGCTGAGAGCGTTCCGGAATATAGAGTCCTTCCCTGATCTCAATGGGGGCGGTATTGTGGTTGAGGCCGAAGACGCCAATGTGAAGAAAATCTTTCATGTCCGCCATCACCAGTTTGCATAAGAATGCAAACCCCCGATAAGGAGATTTACTCCTAAAAAAGTGAAGAGCAGGGAAAAGAATCCTACAATCATCATATAGGCCGTCTTCCTGCCCCTCCATCCTATTGCGAGGCGGTTATGGAAGAGAATTGCATATAGAATCCAAGTGATCAGAGACCATGTCTCTTTGGGATCCCAATTCCAATGCGATCCCCATGCGAGGCCAGCCCAGATTGATCCGGTGATGATTCCCATGGTGAGAAAGGGAAAGCCGTAAGAGATACATGTGTAATTTATAGAATCCAGGGTTTCGAGGGAAGGGATACGCAAAGAGAGGGAAAAGAGTGTTTTTCGTTTAATGCTTCTCTCTGCCGCGAGATAGAGAATCGAAACACAGAAGCTTATAAAGAATATGGCATTTCCAACAAAGGAGAAGATCGCGTGAATAGGAAGCCAGTAACTTCTGAGCACAGGCGGCAGAGGTTTGATCGCTACGGGAAACATGACCGCCCATATGAGTATTACGGCCAGAATGGCGGCTATTATGCATCCTATGATTTCTATACGGTAAATCCTTCTGAGATAGAGATAAAAGCCAGCGATACAGAAAGAGAGAAATAAGAGGGCTTCGTGGAGGTTTGTTGTGGGCGTGTATCCTGCTTCCACGTACCGGAGAACAAGAGATATGAATTGAAGGAAAAAGCCCGCTATCAAAGAAAGGTGGGCGGGTATCCCAAGGCCTTTTTTCCCGGAGACGAGAAGGGTCAGATAAAGGAGGGTGGATACAAGGTAAAAACAGAGAGAGGTAATCAGAAGGAATATACTCATTTGTTGCCGGACGTGAGGAACAGTTCCTTGACTTTGCGGAAACCCATCCTATTTACTTCTTTAATATCCATTTTTCCCAGCTCGCTTAGGATCATCCTCCTTTTCTTGCCATCCTTTTCTGTGTCAAGGAGGAATTTTCTTGCTTTGCCGACTATATCCGCATACCGGACATAATCGTTGCCGATCTCATCCGCAATCAACCCTTTCAATCTTTTTGACAAAGAAGGGAGGGTTCCTGAAGTGGAGATAGCGATGACAATGGGCCCCTTCTTTACTATGGAGGGGACGATAAAATCACAGAGTCTCGGGTTATCAACCACATTTACGGGAATATTTTTTTTCTGCGCCCCGGCCCTTATGCTGGAATTGATATTTTCAACATCGGTCGCCGCAAACGCGATAACGACTCCCTCTAGGTCATTTTCTATATAGTCTCGTTTTTCCAGATGCAACCGTCCAGTCTCCGCGAGTCTCAAGAGACCCTTCGTGACCTCGGGACTCACCAGTTTGACGACCGCGTTGAACTTGAGAAGCATCCTTACTTTTCTTTCCGCAACCGCACCGCCGCCGACTACAAGACAAGTCTTGCCTGCGATATTCATAAACAGGGGATAATACCCGACATCAGTGTTTAACTTCGAATGTAGTGAACTCACCCGTACATCCTTCTTCGGCGAACGCCTCTGTCCTCCGCCAACGCTACCCTAAGCCCTCTCTTACCGCTTGATCATGGGGGGCCTTAGTAGCCTGGACTCTGTCCACGAGGTTCCTTGCCCGTTCTTTCAGGCCCAACGCCTATCTGTGGAACGTAGGCAAAATGTCTGGAATAAACATTTTGTACTAAACCATGTACATAAATGCGAACATGTACCATCGGTTATTTTTTGTCGAATGCTTCCTGCTAATGTAGTATTAATTAACATAGAGACCTTGTAAAATCAAAAGTTTTTGAAACTGCGTGAGAAAGCAAATGTACAGAATCGGTATTGATATAAGATTCTGTCGGTGTGAACGTTGCAGTGATGGATGAATCGGGCATTGTTGTTAAGAATAGCTATTACGTGGAAGGTCGTACGAGGGCAGGGGATGTAATTACTGAGGGAATGAATATAACGCAGATTTTGTTGTGGCAACGAGAACAGGGACAAGTAACTTTGTCTCATTCATAGGTACTTTTTTTATCAACGAAGTTGTAGCTCCCACACAGGCATTCAGTAATCTTCATCCCAACTTAAGAGACGCCATAGATATTTGGGAGCAGATTCCAAGCTGATTTTTTTAAAAGAGACACCTGATGCGCAGGCGAAAAGTAAAAAATTTTTCGAGGATCAGCCAGGTTATTTCATCGCCACAATACACCACCGGGACGCCTCCATCATCATGCCACTGCAATGCTTACAGATAAAAATTTTTGTTTACCGCGTTATTATCCTCTCCTCTTAATAATTGATTACGCGCAATTCAAAGTACGCCTGCGGATGGTCGCAGACAGGGCATTGGTCCGGGGCGCTCTCACTGTCAACGATGTGGCCGCAGTTGCGGCAAATCCAGACAGACTTTTCCTTTTTCGTAAAGACAGAACCGTCCTCAATGTTTTTTAGCAGTTTGAGATAGCGTTTCTCATGCTCTTTCTCAATCGCACCTACCGAATCAAATAGGACCGCGATGTCGTTAAAGCCTTCTTCGCGCGCCTCGGTCGCCATGCGCTTGTACATATCAGTCCACTCACCGTTTTCACCGGCAGCGGCAGCCTTGAGATTATCGACAGTGCTGGGTACTTCTCCGCCGCAGAACAGTTTAAACCAAATCTTTGCATGTTCCTTTTCGTTACCGGCTGTTTCCTCAAAGACGGCTGCGATCTGCTCGTAGCCGTCTTTTTTCGCTTTGGAAGCAAAATAGGTATACTTGTTACGTGCTTGGCTTTCGCCCGCAAATGCCTCCATTAAATTTTTTTCGGTCTTGGTTCCTTTCAAGTTCGCCATTTTTATCTCTCCTTTGTTGTTTTATACGAATCCTCGGCAGTTAATGCTTTTTCCATTGCACCAACTTAGGCGCAAACTGAATAAGTTACTTTCGCGCAACCTTTTCTCCGATCTTCCATGCAAAAAAATGAAGTATACCTATCGTTTACTATATCATGCCCTTATAGCAAAATACAATAAACGCTATCACATTCCATCTGCTTCTTCGCTATAGGATAAGGCCTGAATGAGTTTTGTCAAACGGTATTCTATCGCTTTGGCAATGGGATGTTGAGTCTATCTTTACTCCTCAAAAACCCCCATTCCTCTGAATTTTTCATAGCGTTTTTGCTTCCGCACTTCGGGAGACATGTCCATTACGGTTTTCAGATTATTTGTCAGCAGCGGCGTTGTGTTCTTCATCGTCTCCTGCCAATTCCTGTGTGCCCCCCCAAAGGGTTCTCGGATAATATCGTCGATCACTTTCAACTTCAGGAGATCATATGAAGTGGGTTTTAGGGCTTCGGCGGCGAGAGGACCCTTTGAGCCATCCCTCCAGAGAATGGCTGCACACCCTTCGGGAGAGATTACCGCATAAGTGGCATTTTCCAGCATCAGTATGCGATCACCCACCCCGATAGCCAACGCCCCGCCGCTGCCCCCTTCTCCTATGACAAGGGTGATAATGGGAACGTCGAGAGAAAACATGAAATAAATACTTGATGCAATCGCTTCAGCCTGACCTCTTTGTTCCGCCTCAATTCCGGGAAAGGCTCCCGGAGTGTCTATGAAGGTTATGATAGGTTTTCCCCAGCGGTTTGCCATTTCCATAACCCTCATGGCTTTTCTGTAACCGTCCGGATGGGCCATACCGAAGTTTCTGAAAGCCATGCTGCGTATATCTTTGCCTTTCTGATGTCCGATGACCGCGACACTGATACCTTCAAGAAATGCGAACCCGGAGACTATGGCAGGGTCGTTGCGGTACTTCCGGTCACCATGAAGTTCGGTGAAATCTGAAAAAAGGCTATCCACATAATCAAGCGTATGCGGCCTGTTGAGGTGCCTCGAAACCTGAGAGCGTTGCCAGTTAGTCAGTTCGCCATAGATTTCTTTCTCCATCTTGGCGATCTTTTTTTGCAGTGAGGTAAGCTCACGGGAATAATGAGAATCATTTGTGTCATAAAACCTCTTTATCTCGTCAACTCGCCGCTCAAGAGGCTCAAGTCTTTTTTCGAAATCAAGATAATATCTCATCCAACACCTCGAAAGATACACCTTGCGGGAAATTCCTCAGTACTACGTCCATTTTAACGGGATCTACCCGTAAATCTCTGATCTTCAGGAATTCCATGTTACCGTTCAGCAGAAATTCGAGAGAAACGGACGCCTTTCCCTTGAGGCTCACCAGAATATCCTTCAATTTTCTCAGGTCTTCTTTTTTAAACACCTGGCAATCTATTCTCAAGCTCACCTGTCTTTTCATCTCTCTGGCCACATCTTCCAGAAGAGTTATACTCTTTGCTTTTATTCTCGCCCCTGTCTCGTCCGCCTTATCCAGTGTCCCCGTCACAATCAGCGGTTTCTCTGAAGAGATGCCGGAAAGGTTTTTCGAATAGAGGTCCGGAAAGACGATCACTTCAGCGGTACCCTTCGTATCCTCCAGGGTCAGATAGGCCATCTTGTCGCCTCTTTTCGTCACAACTTCCTTGCGATTACTTACCATCCCGACCATGCTTATGTCTTCCGATGTTTCAGTATCCTTCAGATTCTGACTGTCAAAGGGAGTCACCTGAGCGATTAGTTCCTCATAGCCTTCCATGGGGTGTCTGCTGAAGTAGAAACCCAAGGCTTCTTTTTCACCTCTGAGTATCTCATCGCGGGTCAATTCCTCTATCTCGGGTATGTCAATCGAATCGTTTGTTCCGTATTCCTTACCAAATATATCCATCTGATAGAGGTTACGGGTATCTTTTTTTTGTAATTTGTCCGATTTCTCCTGAAGTATATAGAGAAGCTGAGACCTCTTGAGGCCCATAGTATCGAAACAGCCCGCTTTTATGAGACTCTCCATAACTTTCTTGTTTGCTTTCCTTGAATCAATCGCGCTCAAGAATTGAGGAAAAGAAGTGAACTCTCCGAGCTCTTCTCTCATCGCAATGATTCCGTCAAGAGCTGCATCTCCCACGTTTTTTATTCCCGAAAGGCCGAACCTTATCCTGTTATCTACCACGGTAAAGGATTTATCGCTCTTGTTTATATCGGGAGGCAATATCTCTATGCCGTCCTCCCTACACTCGGTGATGTATTTCACCATCTTGTCCGTATCATTCACTTCGCTTGTTAGGATAGCGGCGAAATAGGGGACATAATGATGAGCCTTCAGGTATGCTGTCTGGTAGGAAACAAGTCCGTAGGCTGTACTGTGGGACTTATTGAAACCGTACTCCCCGAACTGGAGGATTACATCGTAGATTTTGTTAGCCGCTAAAGAGGACACCCCGTTCTCTATGGCCCCGGTCATAAACTGCTCTCTATATGCTTCAATCTGCTCCGGAATCTTCTTACTCATTGCCTTCCTCAAGGAATCGGCGTCCTTAATCGAGAACTTGGCAAGCACCGTAGCTATCTTCATAATCTGTTCCTGGTAGATTATAACGCCGTAAGTATCCTTAAGTACACCTTCCAGGAGGGGTGTCTCGTATTTTACAAGAGAAGGGTTGTTCTTCCTCTTTATAAATTCGTCTACCATGCCGCTCTTCAGGGGACCGGGGCGGTAGAGGGCGATTAGGGGCATTATATCTTCAAAGGTGGCAGGCCTCAGTTTGGTAAGAAGGTCCTTCATGCCTCTGCTTTCAAGCTGGAACACCCCGGAAGTATTCCCCGCAGACAGAAGGTCATAGGTTTTCTTGTCGTCTAAGGGGATGTTGCTTATGTCAAGGTCGATATTTTGGCCCTTCAGAAGCTTTATGGCCTCATCTATGATGGTAAGGGTCTCGAGTCCCAAGAAATCAATTTTGATGAGTCCTATCTTTTCGATGGTCTTCATGGCGAACTGGGTAATAATTTCGCCCTTGGACCCTTTGTAGAGAGGGAGGTATTCAGAGAGGTGCTTGTTTGCAATCACGATGCCCGCCGCATGAGTGGAAGCGTGGCGGGCAAGTCCTTCAAGGACCATCGCGTTATCAAGAAGCTCTCCCATCTTGGGGTCATTGCGATAGGCGTCACTTAGCTGCTGTTCGTCGGTAATCGCTTTTTCGATGCCGTTGTCTGCCGATGTGATCAATTTTGCGATCTTATCCACCTCGGCGTAAGGGATTCCCAAGGCTCTTCCCACATCTCGCACGGCAGCCTTCGACTGCATCGTTCCGAAAGTGATTATCTGGGCCACATTGTCCTTGCCGTATTTTTCTGTAACGTACTTTATGACTTCATCACGTCTTTTCTTGCAGAAGTCCACATCGATATCGGGCATGCTCACGCGCTCTGGGTTTAAGAACCGTTCGAAAATCAGGTCGTACTTGATGGGATCTATGTCGGTGATTCGGAGGCAGTACGCGACGAGACTGCCAGCCGCCGAACCCCTCCCAGGTCCCACTGGGATTTTTATGGACTTTGCGTGCCCTATGAAATCGGAGACGATGAGGAAGTAACTGGCAAAACCGATCCTCTTAATAACATCCATCTCGTAGACGAGCCGTTCCGCATATTCCTTTTCCATTTGCTCGTCGAAGTGATTATAGGAGGCCCTTATCTGCCCCATACGGTCCTTGAACCCCTTATTGCACAGGCTCTCGAAATATCTGTTGATATCAGACTGCCCGTCCGGAAGCTTGAATTCCGGGAAATGATAGGTACCCACATCAATGTCCACGTTGCACATCTCGGCTATTTTCATCGTGTTGGATAGGGCATCGGGGTATTGAGTAAAGGCGGAGGCCATCTTCTCTTTTGATTTGAAATAGAATTCTTCGCTCTGAAAGGCCAGTCTGTCTTTGTCGTTCATCGTCTTGCCGGTCTGGATGCATAAAAGAAGCTCATGGGCCTTGGCCTCTTCCTGCCTCAAGTAGTGGCAGTCGTTTGTGGCCACAAGGGGGATACCGTAACGCTTAGACAGATCGGCGAGACCGTTGTTGATTACGGTCTGCTCCTGAAGCCCGTTGTCCTGAAGTTCGAAATAAAGCCTGTCTCCGAAAATGGAATAGTATTCTTCCACTGTGTCGTGGATAACTTTCTCGTTGCCTCTTAAAATCATGCTTGGGATTTCGCCTTTCAGGCAGGCGGTAAGGCAGATGAGGCCTTCATGGTATTTTCTGAGTAGTTCTTTGTCTATTCTGGGAACGTAGTAGAATCCTTCAAGGTGTGCGAAACTGATCAGTT
Source organism: Syntrophobacterales bacterium (assembly GCA_031274925.1). Taxonomy (NCBI): domain Bacteria; kingdom Pseudomonadati; phylum Thermodesulfobacteriota; class Syntrophobacteria; order Syntrophobacterales; species Syntrophobacterales bacterium. The sequence goes on from JAISPL010000029.1 coordinate 17,717, forward strand.
TGAGGAGATTCTTGTAGCCTTGGTTGTTCATGGCAAGGAGTACGATATGAAACGCGTTGTCCTCGCCCTTTACCCTTTTTTGGTCGAACCTTGATTTGGGAGCAATATAGGCCTCGCAGCCTATGATAGGCTTTATACCAAAACTCTTCGCGGTAAAATAAAAATCCACCGCGCCGAACATATTGCCGTGGTCTGTAATACTGCACGCCGGCATGCCGTATTCGTTTGCCAGTTTGAAAAGGCGGTCAAACCGTATCGCTCCGTCCAGCAGACTGAACTGGGTATGAAGGTGAAGATGGACGAAATCACTCATCTATTCCCACTCTATGGTGCTTGGCGGTTTGGAGGATATATCGTATACCACCCGGTTTACACCGGGCACTTCGTTAATTATTCTCCGTGCCATGGTGTCGAGGACGTCATTCGGCACTCTTGCCCAATCGGCGGTCATGGCGTCTTCGCTTTCCACTATCCGTAACGCGATGACATTCGCGTAGGTTCTCTCATCGCCCATTACGCCCACCGTTTTTACTGGAATGAGAATCGCGAAGGACTGCCATATGTGTCTGAAAGACATCTTCCTCTCAACTTCATCCCGGACGATGGCGTCCGCATCTTTAAGTATTTTCAACCGTTCCTTGGTTATAGCACCTATGATCCTTATGGCGAGGCCGGGTCCGGGAAAAGGTTGTCTATGGATCAGATGGTCCGGTAACCCTAGTTCTTTCCCTACGACTCTTACCTCGTCCTTAAAAAGCTCTCGAAGGGGTTCCAGGAGCTTGAGTTTCATCCTTTTGGGCAACCCTCCTACATTATGGTGACTTTTTATAGTGGCCGACGGTCCTTTGAAGGATGTGCTTTCGATAACATCGGGATAGAGGGTGCCTTGGGCAAGGTACTGTACGTCGCTTAAGCTCTTTGCCTCTTCCTCAAAGATCTTAATGAACAGTTTCCCGATGATTTTTCTCTTTCGCTCCGGGTCCTTTATCCCTTTGAGAGCGGCAAGAAATCTGTCCTCCGCATCCACGTACTTGAGATTCAGGTGGAGTCTGTCCTTGAAAATATCAATGACCTCCAGCTCCTCATCTTTTCTCAAAACCCCGTTATTGACGAAGATGCAACGGAGGTTGTCCCCTATAGCCTCATGGATCAAGGTGGCTACAACAGATGAATCAACCCCTCCGCTCAGGGCACATATTACTTTTCTATCACCTACTTCGTTCCTGATACGCTCGACAGCGAGTTTGGCGAACGATTTAGGGGAGAAAAGACCCTTTACTTTGCATATTTTATAGAGAAAGTTTTTGAGAATACGATTGCCCTTGAGCGTATGGTGTACCTCAGGGTGAAACTGAACCCCGTAAATATCTTTCTCCACCGACCTTATAGCGGCGTGCGGGGAGTTGTCGGAATGAGCGAGGGTCTTATACCCTTTGGGCATCCGCAGTATCCGGTCCGTATGGCTCATCCACACCACGTCCCCGTCCTTGATTCCCTTAAGCAGCAGATCGGAGTCGTCGACGAACAGATGTGCCTTTCCGTACTCACGCTTAGTCGATTTGTCTACCGTTCCTTCGCATAACCTCGTGATAAGCTGTAAGCCGTAACATATACCGAGTATGGGCACGCCGAGAGAGAAGACATTCTCATCGCATATGGGGGCGTCGGCCTCGGTCACACTTTTCGGACCCCCTGAAAGAATGATCCCTTTCGGATCCATCAATTTAATTTTTTCAAGGTTGAGGTTAAAGGGATAGATCTCGCAGTACACCCCCAGCTCGCGCACTTTCCGGGCTATAAGCTGTGTATACTGGGACCCGAAATCCAGTATTAGGATTATTTCCTCATGGTAATCCATTTAACCTCACTCAATTCTGTAGTTGGGGGACTCTTTCGTAATGATTACATCATGGACATGGCTTTCTCTGAGTCCGGCCGCCGTAATCCTCACGAATCTTCTAGTCTCTCTGAGATCCTTGAGACTTGCGCATCCGAGATAACCCATGCCGGAGCGTAGACCGCCCACAAGCTGCTGTACCGCGACTGAGAGGGAACCCCGGTAGGGAACCCTTCCTTCAATTCCTTCCGGCACAATCTTGGATTCTATTTCATCCTCGGCAATACAATACCGGTCTCTAGTCTTTCCTTCTTTCATAGCCTCCAGAGAACCCATCCCTCGGTAGACCTTGTAGGTGCGGCCCTGATAAAGCACCATTTCGCCAGGCGTCTCGTCCGTTCCCGCAAAAAGGTTTCCTATCATGACCGTATCCGCCCCTGCTGCCAATGCCTTAGTGACGTCTCCGGAAAACTTAATGCCACCGTCTGCTATTATGGGTATGGCGTACTTCTTTGCCACCTTTGATACTGTAAATATGGCGGTGATCTGCGGTACGCCCACACCGGCAATAATTCTTGTAGTGCATATTGAACCCGGTCCCACGCCGATCTTCACGGCGTCACAGCCCGCCTTTATAAGAGCTTCCGCGCCTTCGCCCGTCGCTACATTACCAGCGATAAGTTGGACATTCTTGAAATTCCGCTTTATTTCAATTACAGAATTGATTACATTCTGGGAATGGCCGTGAGCTGTGTCCACCACAATAACGTCACAGCCAGCTTTAACCAGGGCCTCTACCCTTATGTCACGGTCTTGAGCTACTCCAACTGCAGCTCCCACCCTCAGCCTTCCGATCTGGTCTTTGCATGAGTTGGGGAACTTCCTCATTTTTTCTATATCTTTAATAGTAATGAGACCCTTGAGATTGAAGCTCCGATCTACCACGAGGAGCTTCTCTATTTTGTGCTTATGAAGGATCTTCTTGGATTCTTCCAAGCCTATCCCTTCACTCACCGTAACCAGGTTCTCTTTGGTCATGACGTTTTTTACCGTTTCGTCCAAGTTCGTTTCAAAACGTAGGTCCCTGTTCGTGATGATACCCACGAGTTTTTTACCTTTTGTCACCGGGATGCCTGAGATCCTGTATTTTGCCATGAGGTCAAGGGCGTCTTTTATTTTCTGTTCCGGTCGAATGGTTATGGGGTCAACAATCATACCGCTTTCCGACTTCTTGACCTTCTCCACCTCCTGGGCTTGCTCCTCCACGCCCATATTTCTGTGGATAATTCCTATGCCACCTTCCTGGGCAAGACATATAGCCGTTTTGGCCTCGGTGACCGTATCCATTGCGGCGCTTAGAACCGGTATATTGAGTTTGATACTTCTTGTGAGGTAGGCGGAGACATCCGCCGCGTTCGGCATAATGCTGCTCATGGAGGGAACAAGAAGCACATCATCAAACGTCAGGCCCTCGTTAATATCCTTCTCTTGCATTTGTCACCTCTTAAATTTCCCTTGTGTCCGCATGGGACGGCTGAAGGTTAATCAAGGCTTTCCAGCTCTTAAACCCTGTCTGTTCTGGGTCAGACTTAAGCATGCCGCTTTTCTCGGATTTAAATAAACTGACACTCCCTCAAGGGTAAGATTTTTTATAAACCTCACGCTCGTAATTGTTTTCCATCAGACTCCGTCATATCAGTCGTGTGTATTTCGTCTAAATCAGTAGCGTTAAAACCATTTGCGAGCAAGATTATAACAACCTTACCATTTTAATTGGGTTAGTATAATCCATAAGGTTAAAATAATCAAAAGTTTTTAGGCATGGGATAGCGCGAGCAGATTGCCAATTTTTTATCGACTGGAGTCAAGAATTTAACATTCCTGTAATTTTTATTTCCCACGACTTTAATATTTTAGGTTCATTTCCGATAATATTGTTGTTATTCACGGGGAAGGACGCTTGATGCGGAGATCGGTGACGAAGTATTTCGCGAGCCACTCCAACCCTGCAGGATTGATGCTGATTAACTTAATTAAATTAAGGCGGGAATAATTGCTAGACTATGAGACGCTCAATCCTTCAAAGGATTCTATCCACTATCCAAGATGGGGTATGAAAGAAGAATCATACGCGACGAGAACGCCGGATCTTATTATAAATAAGGAGCGCGGGACAGTCTGTTGTCTGGCAGACACTCCCTAATAAACTGATACGAAAATTGCTAATATAATAATTAATTGCAAGGAATTACCAACAAATGCAAGAGATTTTCACAAAGTGTGGCACAAGCCATTGGTTTGGCAGGAAAAAGTTTGTTATAATTTCACTGTGGATGTACTGTGTAACTCTTACCAAGAGGTGTTTCATGTTTAAGATTCAAAAGAACAGCAAAGGTTTCACGTTTATTGAGTTGATCATCGTCACCGCAATCATCTGTATTCTCGCCGCGATTCCAATCCAGTATTATACGAGGTATGTGAAGAGGACGAAGATCCAGGAGGTTGTCCATTCAATGGATGCAATAAAGACTGCGATCAGCGTCTACTACGCGGAGACGGGTACTGGTCTCGCTGCTACTTTGAGCCTTACTGACATCAGGACACAGCTCGGTGTTGATGTTCCCACTAAGTATCTAAAGGGTATGACGGTAAATAGCCAACTCAGCGATGGTACGCCCAGCGGAGGCGGTGTTATTACCGCGACGTTCTGCGATGCAGGTTCGGCTAGCCCTAAAAAACCGATCGGTTCCGGCGTGGATGGCGCCACTCTGATACTCTATCCTACCAGTGATTATAAAGACTGGAAATGGGCGCCTAACCCCACCAGTACATTAGCTCCAGCATATATACCCAAAAATTAGCACCTGATTTGCCGGCAGGATGGAGGTGTAATACCCCCTCTACAATTTTTTCTATTTACCAAAAGGATGGTTTTCATGCTTATTTCAGAATTATTCCACTGGTCGGATATATCTCAGGGATTCCACCTTGGATTGTGCGGTGCATCAAGGCAAGTGCCAAGGACATATTCATGAGAATATTTATTGAACCCTGCTTATTTATGTTTGGAGCCGTCATAGGCAGTTTTCTGAATGTATGCATATACCGGATACCGAGGGAGAAATCAATCATACATCCCCCCTCCTCATGTCCGAATTGCGGAAGACCGGTCAAGTTCTACGACAACATACCGCTCGCGAGTTACGTTTTGATGAAAGGCCGTTGCAGGAGCTGCGGCGTCAGAATATCGGCAAAATATCCGATCGTCGAAGCTTTAACAGCCTTGTTGTTTGTAGTCCTCTACACACATTTGGGCCTTACTTTTGAGTTGTTCGTATTCATGACATTTACGTCCGTCCTGATCGTCATATCGTTCATAGATCTGGAGTTTAAGATCATCCCGGATATACTGAGTATTGGCGGCATCATTGCCGGCTTGGTTTTCTCCATCGCCAGGCCGTTTTTCCGGAATTTTGGCCTGAAATTCGATATTCTTGACTCAATTTATGGTATCCTGTTGGGGGGTGGCATCATCTTCGCCATCGCTTGGATATATCAGCTTATTGCCAAAAGAAAGGGGATGGGCGGGGGAGATATAAAGCTTTTGGCGATGATAGGCGCATTCTGCGGACTGAAGGGTGCGCTTTTCAGTCTCATATGCGGTTCCATGGCGGGCATCATCGTTGGTGTGCCACTCATGCTGGCAAAAGGGGAGAACGGCAGGTATGCCATACCGTTCGGGCCGTTTCTTTCTATTGGCGCGTTTGTCTATTTATACACCGGAGAACGGGTCATATTCGAGTTTTTGGAGTTTCTGGACAGAGGCTGAGGCCTTAAACGCCGGATCCGTGAGTGCTTGATAAAGGGGAAGCTTGAGACGATAGACAGGTCGAATCTCCTCTGCTCCTCGCTAATGATACAGGTAAGAAGGTAATGCTAAACACAACGAGAGATGGAGATTTCTTAATGGAATTCAAAATGAATGCGGCTTTCGAGAAAAATCCGATTGAAATTAAGGTCTACAGACAAAATGAGCGGAAACACGTTCTGCTCAAACCGATTTATAGAACAGAGTCAGACAAGTTTGTCGACTTCTCCAAGGATTGAGAGATGTCACCGGTTCTAAGACTTTCAGTATTCTTGTCCCGAGCAGGCGTATCCTCCAGACGCAAGGCGGAAGAGATTGTTGCTTCCGGGAAGGTTAAAGTAAACGATCTAGTTGTATTGGAGCCGCAGTTTAAGGTAATACCAGAGAAAGATGTTGTAACACTTGATAATACCAAGATAAACGAGACAAAAATAAAATTATACATTGCGTTACACAAGCCTCCAAAAGTATTATCTGATCTTAAGTATGATGATGACAGAGAGATTGCACGAAATCTTATAGGTATTCAGGGCTATCTTTACCCTGTGGGGAGGTTGGATTACCACTCTGAAGGGCTGATGATTTTTACGAATGACGGAAACTTTGCCTACCGGGTGTCACATCCTAGGTTTGAAGTGGAGAAAGAGTATCTCGTCAAATTCAAGGGAACATTGAGCCAACATGACCTGAAACAGATGAAACGCGGTATCCTTATTGACGGGGAAACATACAAGGTAGACAGCATTTCATTTGTAAAAATGTCTCTGCATAATAGCTGGTACAGGATTGTTCTCGGAGAAGGGAAAAACCGGATGATAAGAAATATGGGCAAGGCGCTGGGATGTCATGTACTTAAACTAAAGCGTATAAGAATAGGAAATATAACACTAGGCAGTTTGAAACCCCGTGAGTACAGGTATCTTGAGGGTCATGAAGTTAAGGAACTGCAAATAAAGTATTTTTAGGTTGACCTTGGCCCTCATTCTTATTTAAAGCAGTCTGAAATATGCGTTACCTCCTTTCTCTATACTCAATCTGACACCATGACAGACTCTTTCGTAAAGTAAAGCGGAATCATGGAAATACCTAAGCTGGCGTCTAAAGCAAGTGTGAACACCCCTCCAAATGTCCAGAGAGACAACCTTCTTTGGAATATGATGGCGCTCAAAAGAAGCGCCGTCACTCTAAAACCCCGTAAATTTTCCTCTCATTTAAAGAGATGGAGGAAAAAGAACAATTAACAGAATAAAAAAGATACTGACGGAAGCACAGAAGTTACGAAAGGCAATTGATGTACTTAAGCGCTTTTCCGTAAAATATTCAGCGATAACCTGTGGCATGGCATAAGGGAAATGCATACCGATAGAAAAACCGAGAATCAAGTTGAACAGGTAGAGTACCGGAAATACTTTTACGAAGAAAAAATGAGGTGCCGATGAAAACGGATGTTACTATTGATCTCTTGCAACTAAGTTTGTCGGCAAAAAATCCCAAGAAAAACATGAAACTTCACGCTCTATTACCTGGAATGCAAATATGCCGTTTGCCGTGGCTTGGGTGATGGCAAACTCATCTTCAATGAGCGGCACAATGGATGAGAGTATTCCTACACAACAAAGAAAAAGGTGTCAAATTGAATATGGTGAAGGCAGGTAAGGAGGGCCTTTCTTCGGGCAGTCTTGATACGTCAAGGAATGCTCCAGAAGCTTTCATCTATTTTATTGATCCTTCTGTTAAAAAATATTTAATATTTTTCTCCATTCTTTATGCACTAATTTTTTTCCATCGGGTTATGTCCGCCCGTAATCGTCGTCAAGGCGTTCGATATCATCTTCTCCACAATATTGCCCCGTCTGCACTTCAACAATGATCAGTTCATCTTCGCCGGGGTTCTGTAAGCGATGCAAAGCCTGCTTAGGGATATCTATGGACTCACCGCTTTCAAGGATGCTTTGTATGTCGCCCGATCTTACAATTGCGCTTCCGGACAATACGTACCAATGTTCGGCTCTGTAAAGATGGCGTTGCAGACTCAGTCTTTTGCCGGGAAGAACCACAATTCGTTTTACTTTGCAATGATCTTCATCCAAAAGGACCTCATAATACCCCCAGGGGCGATGGTCTTCTTTTCGCGACCCTTTCAATATGGCCTCCTCCTTGACTTATCCGATATCTCCGCCCTAAAGGACGGAGAACGATAATGCTTCCATAGAGTCTCGTAAATTATAATAATTTATTCCATCCGGTCAAGATACTTTGGGCATCTATCGCAAATTGAGTGAAAAATATTCTTGTCGCTGCCCGATATATGAGGATTGAGATTTCTCTTTTCATTTTTGGTGATAAACTATACAATGTTTCCCGTCGGTGTACTCTGCTGTTTACGGGTGAGACAGCAAGAATACCTGCAATCCTCCGAAATTGATTGTGATATAGAAACAGGCGGTTGTGTATATTTATGGCGCTTAATATCTCCATGGGTCGGCAATAGCCCAGTTTCGAGGATACCTTGTTGAACGAAAGGAAGTGCTTCATGAGAGAACTTCACGTCGGCGAGATTATTGCTGCGATGGAAGTGTTATTTATTGACGCAAATGTGGACCTGTCCGAAGAAATGATGACCGCTTTCAATAGGGCTATAGAGCATGAAACATCTTCTGCAGGGAAGGAAGTTCTGAGGGAACTGATAAGGAATGCGGAAATAGCGAAGGAAGAAAGGATTCCCGTTTGCCAGGATACAGGGCTTGCCGTGACATTTCTTGAAATAGGGCAGGATGTCCATATGTACGGAGGTTTGCTGGAGGACGCGGTTAATGAGGGCGTGAGAAGGGCGTACGATAAGGGCTATCTCAGAAAATCGTGTTGCGATCCTTTTGTAAGGCGTAATACAGGAGACAATACCCCAGCTATCATACATACAAGAATTGTACCTGGCGAGAACGTTAAGATTACCGTTTTCCCAAAGGGTGGCGGAAGTGAAAATTATGGCGAAGTAAGGATGATGACACCTTCACAGGGCAGGGGGGGGATCAAGTCATTTGTCATTGAAATGGTGAAAAAAGGGGGTCCAAATTCATGTCCACCCATTATTGTTGGCATTGGAATAGGCGGAAATTTAGAAACCGCTGCTCTTCTTTCCAAGGAAGCGTTGATGGTCCGTCTCGGAGTGCGAAGCAAAGACCCTTCCATTGCGGAGTTCGAGTCTGAACTCATAGCAGAGATCAACAAGACACATATCGGACCAGGAGGGTATGGAGGTTTTGTAACCACCTTGGATGTTCACATCATGGTAATGCCATGCCATATCGCTTCTCTACCGGTTGCAGTCAATATTCAATGTCATGCCCATAGAATGAAACAAATGATTCTGTAACGCCTCCTGGGTTACAGCCGACAATGAAAAAAACAATATAGCGCGAGGTATAAAATGGAAATAAGGCGCATTCAAAGCCCCTTAGAAGATGCTGTTATAGAGTCGTTGAAATCAGGAGACAAGGTCTTCTTGAGCGGCTATATCTATACGGCAAGAGACGCTGCCCATAAGAGATTTGTTGAGACTCTGAAAGAGGGGAGGGCACTTCCTTTTGATATTGCCGGGCAGATCATATACTACTGTGGGCCGACACCAGCGCCTCCAGGGAAAATTATCGGCGCATGCGGACCCACCACAAGTTCAAGGATGGATGCGTATACCCCGACATTACTTTCTCTGAGATTAAAAGGAATGATAGGCAAGGGGAAGCGGTCAGAGACCGTGAAGGATGCGATAAAGAAGTACAAGGCGGTTTATTTCGGGGCAACGGGTGGCGCAGGTGCGCTTCTTTCAAAGACCGTTGTCTCCTTTGAGTCTATCGCATATGAAGACTTAGGCCCGGAGGCAGTGGTCAGGCTCGGAGTAAAGGATATGCCTTTGTTCGTAATTAACGATGTGTACGGAAGTGATTTGTATGAGACAGGGATGACAAGATACAAAGAATAAAATTCTTTTTTTTTTGCATTTTATAAAGAGACAGAGAGAAGGATGAAGGGGGAACTTGGGGTGTAGAACGAAATCGACAAAAATGTCTCAAATTGCACATTGAGAGATTTTTCAGAGAATTTCAGGAAAGTCTTGAACGGCTGTCACCATCGTTTGTCGAGGCAAATAGTGCTGATAAACCAGCGTATATACAGCGAAGTAAAAAATTTCACAAAGAAAATCATAACGAAGGCTTGGTTGGTGGAGATTAACAGACACGCGGTTCTACCGACTTTAGCTCTCTACCGCCAATCAGCTTTATTCCGACAATTGAGCAGTTAATTTATATGGTGACAAAATGGTAGGAATAATACAATTCACAACCCTGTCCGCACGTGAAATGGAAAGCAATAGGCAAGGTATTTGACAAAGGCAGGGTGATGACATTGAAATCAAGCAGTTAGACGATTTGATGTTGGCGCAGAAGTATAAAACCATCCATAAAAACGGGATAAATTTTTTGAAGCCGATTATTATAATGAGCGCCTTACGGCTCAAAAGAACGTATGCTAATAAAATACACCCTATTTGATTTGTCAAAAATTAGAGTTTATACGCAGAGAGGCAAATTTTTGTGTGAGGCGCAAAGGGTTATGCCGCTTCATCCTGTGGCAAATTATATGGGTGATATTCAGAGTTTGTTCCAAGCATTGAATTTAAACGGTTTTTAAGAAATGGCTTACGGTTCATGAAAAATACAATCCTGCTGGCGTTTTTGTGGTAAAATTGAGAGGTAAAAGTCGAGAATAGAGGCGAAGCATGACATCGGAGACAAAGGAAAAGGCACTTGGGCTATATACATTTATTCATGAATTAATAGCAACAAAATACAATGTTATTACGGATATCGAAAAACAATTTGGCATAAGCATATAGCGTCCATCCATGAGGACAATAAACATATTAAGTGGCCTTATTTAGACACATCAGATGAAACAACCGCCTCAACTGTACTACTACAGGTGCAAAAACCGCACTTTGACCATCCGCCAGAAGTTCCAAATAAATTATTTGAAATGGATAAGCCCACAATATAAGTACTTTTTGCACGAGTTAAAACCCAAAGAATCTATAGAAAAAGAAGATGCGACCCTTATTGTTTTTGTTGACAATATAGAAATTGTTGAATTATTTGATTTATATAAAGAAGAGTGGAATAAATGGGCTGAAAAACAAAAAGTGTATGATTTAACGAGGCAGTTATATAAAGATTTATTCAGTTTACGTGAAGAATTAAAAGCTAATCCTGAAACACGCGAATTTGTTGTTGGTAACGGCGAAATGTCTGTTGGCAGCAACAGAAAACATCCTATAATAACTAAAAAGGTTAGTATAGAATTTGACATGGCGAGCAATTCGTTACAAATTTTAGATAACGATACAGATACGCTGTTTTATAATGAATTGCTTTTAAATGTAGAAGATATATCAGCCGACAGCCTAAAAACTTATAGAGACATTCTTGCCAATAATCCGTTCCATCCGCTATCAGAGCAAGATGCTAAAAATTTTTTATCTCAGTTTGCATTCAAATTATCTAGCGATACTATATTTGTTGATAATCCTTGCAAGCAAGATACTGGTAATTACAGGATAACCATAAAACAAAATCCAGCATTTTTTCTCCGTAAAAAAATAGATGGTACGTTGCAATTTATTAAAAAAATAATTGAGGATATAAATAATGGCGGAAATTTAATGCCGTCACTGCCCCCCCATACTTGGCGAACATAATAGTTTCGAGGTGGAAAAATATGTAAAGCCCGAATTTGAGCAAGAATTAGCTGCACTTAATGGTGAAAGTCAAGATATATTGCTGCCAAAACCAGCCAATAGGGAGCAGTTGCAAATTGCTGAACGCATCCAAAAAGAAAGTGCTGTTGTCGTACAAGGTCCGCCCGGAACAGGCAAAACGTATACCATTGCAAATATTTTGGGGCATTTTTTAGCAGAAGGAAAAAGTGTTTTGGTAACGAGCCAAAAATCAAGGGCACTAAGTGTCTTGCAAGAAAACTACCTGAAAAAATAAAAGGGCTATGCGTGCCCGTTTTTGATGACGGAATATCTGAAGTTGAGCGTTCGGTAAATGAAATTTCGACACAAATCTCGACAACCAACTCCATGCAACTCAGTGAAAAAATAAAACGTACCGAAAAATTGCGCATGGAAATAATTAATTTGCTGAACGAACAACGTAAAAAATGTTTGCTATTAAATTTCGAGAATTTGAACCGCTGACCTACAATGGAGAAAGATACAGACCGCTTAATATGGCAAAAGAAGTGGCGGCAAATGCAGAACTTCTGACAATTATTCCGTCAAATATAGTTAAGAACGCTGCATTTCCGCTTGAATTAGATGACTTGTATAAATTATATGCAACAAATGAGACTATAACATCTGACGATGAGGGTGCGCTTGAGTTTGACATCCCTAGCCCTGCTGAGTTTGCGTTTTGAAAACGCAGAAGAATTTAAAAGATATATTGATGATTTACAACAAATTGAACAGGAGCTTTTAATCTATAAAGATAAAAATTCCGACTTTTATTTTTGTCAAGCAGGAATATATAAAAATGAGAGATTGATAGTTACACCCACTTCTAAAGACGACCTTGCAAAATTGCAAAATAGTTTAAAAGAAGTTGAAAGTATACAAAAATGGGCTATTCAAGTAGCTGCAGACGGGAAACAAGGCGAAGGATTCAAAGAGCGCTGGTTAAAGCTAAAAAAAGAAATCGAATGCGTGTATAAATTTTCTCGCGATTGTGCTGCGGATTCTCCGGGAAAAATTTTTAAACATAGTCCCGATACTGATAAACAAGAGGCGCTTCAGCTGCTGACTAAATTGAGCAAAATATTGGCAAAAGGCAAAATTGGAATAGGTGCTTTTTTATTCAAGCCTAGCTTGAAAAATTTTTACAAAAACACAACAATAAACGGTGTCAAGCTTAAGACAAGCGCCGAGTGCGATGTTTTTAAAAACTATATTGATTTAGAGTTGCAACGCAAAGATTTAGCAAAACTTTGGAATGATTTAATGACCTCGTTTGGTGTACCAAAGTTTGAAAGCTTTGGCAAGGGTCCTTTTGATAAGGGTCCTGAAGAGACTGCTAAAAATTATTGCCCCAAAATAGACAAATATCTTGACTGGCACGACATTGAACATCCAAATATAATGCAGCCCTAAAAGATTGCGGCATCATTATAGAAGAATTTTTCACATTTGATGACAATGTATCTGAGAGCGAAAAATTGGAAAAAACAATTGAAATTCTTAACTGTGAAATAATGGCACTTATACCTACAGTGAGGGATTATATTGAAGTTAAAGATATTAATAATAGACTTGAAAGATTGCGTGCAGAGTTTAATGATAAAAAGCAAAAACACATAGAAGTGCTAACAATGAATGAGCGAATCAATTCCAATGTTTGCAACAAAATGGCAGAAGCTGTGCAAAATCACAACATTGATGATTTTAACGAATGCTATAAAGAAATATCGAGATTAAGTGGCAAATACGAGGCGCAAAATTTTAGACGTTCTGCTATTGAAAAAATAAACAAAGTTGCACCAGCTTGGGCGCATGCTATTCAAAATCGAGATGGCATACACGGTGAAAAATCTGTTCCTGAAAATATTTTAGACGTTTGGAAATATAAACAATTCTCAGCTACTCTTGACGATATTACAAAAGAATCTTTTGAAAAATTACAACTGGAAACAGTGAAATTATCAAAAGAATTAAGAAAAACAACTGAACAACTGGTTGCACATAAGGCATGGTATCATGTCTTGTTGCGCATAGAAAAAAATAATTCCATGCGACAATCTCTTACAGGCTGGCTGCAAACTATTAAGAAAATAGGCAAGGGTACTGGTAAAAAAGCTCCTATGCTTAGGCGCAAATCAAGAGAAAACATGTTGATGCCCAAAAAGCTGTTCCAGCTTGGATTATGCCAGTTACAAAAATAATGGACAATTATAATCCTGATGTAAATAAATTTGATGTGATAATTATTGATGAAGCGAGTCAATCAGATGTTTCTGCGCTGGGCTTGTTTTATATGGCTCATAAAATAATTGTTGTCGGAGATGATAAACAGGTGAGTCCATCAGCAATTGGCATGGTTGATGATAAAATAGCCCAGCTTCGCACTATACATATTGAGAGAAAAATTCCAAATGACCATTTATACGATGGGACAACGTCACTCTATGATATAGCAATGACCACATTTAACCATTAATGCTAAAAGAACATTTCCGCTGCGTGTCTGATATTATAAATTATAGCAATAAACTTTCGTATGATGGAAAAATCAAACCACTTCGTGATACAAATGAAATTTATACAACGCCACATATTATAAATTATTCCGTTGACGGCAAACGAAAAGGCAAGACAAACAAAACCGAAGCTGAAACAATAGTATCTATAATTAAAGCTTGTACCGAACAAGAAGAATACAAAGATAAAACTTTTGGCGTTATTTCATTATTAGGAAATGAAAAAGACGAGCAGGTAGGCTTGATACAAAACTTAGTTGGCGAACGATTGGATTTGGCACTAAAAGAAAAACTTAATTTGCGAGTAGGTGCCGCTCCTGACTTTCAGGGCGATGAGAGAGATGTTATATTGCTGTCAATGGTTGATAGCAATGAAAATGATGGACCGCTTCGATTGTCTGATATTGAGAAAAGAGAAACCAAGCAACGATATAATGTTGCAGTAAGTCGTGCGCGCGATCAAATTTGGATTGTTAATTCATTAGACCTATCACGCGATTTAAAAACAAATGATATAAGAAGAGATTTATTAGAATATGCAAACGACCCAAAATTATTCTCGGATAAAATTCTAAATATAAAAATCAAATCAGAATCACCGTTTGAGCGTGAAATAGCTGAATTTTTAGTAAGCAAAAATTATAATATTATTCAACAATGAGAGGTTGGGGCCTATCGAATTGACCTGGTTGTAAATTGTGGAAATAGAAAAATAGCACTTGAATGTGACGGTGAATGCTATCACAGCACCGAAGAACAGGTTAAAAATGATATGGAGCGGCAAACTATTTTAGAACGTTTGGGCTGGTATTTTATCCGCATTAGGGGCAGTGAATTTTATCGTAGTAAAGAAAAAACTTTTGAGCGACTAACGAGTGAACTTGAAAATTATAATATTTATCCCGAAGATATGGTGTCGGAAAATAAAAACGAACGCTCTTTGCTTGAAAAAATCAAAATCAGAGCAACGCAAATCCGCGAGGAGTGGGAAGCGGAATATAACGCAGAGCAGGATGAAGCTATTACTACAAATACCACTTTTTCTAATATAGGTAATCAAAATGAATAATAATTAAATTATAATCTACCGAACTCAAGACGAACAAACAAAAATTGATGTCAAAATCGAAAAAGCACCATCTGGTTTTCGCAAAGTCAGACGACAGAACTTTTTCAAACTACAAAACAAAACATCAGCCTGCATATTAAAAATGTTTTTGAAGAAGGTGAGTTGGACGAGATTTCAGTTGTCAAAGATTTCTTGACAACGATACCTTAGAATTCGGTGGTTTCTTAAATTCGGCCGCATCGCGATGTGTCGTCTTCCTTCTCGCCGTTTTAACGCAAATCACGGTGGATTCAGAGGATCATTCGCATGCAGAACAGAGATAAGCCGAAAAATGAGGCTGCGGAGGAAATCAAGATTCAACCAGATTGTAAATCTCTTCCTTGAGGATGGATCTAGCCATCTCATTCGGTATATCGGTTTTGACAATTCTTCCTTTGACGAACAGGACGGCCTTAGTTTTACCGAAGGCTATGCCCACATCAGCATCCTTCGCCTCTCCCGGACCGTTAACCTTACAACCCATAAGAGCTACATTGAGATACATCCCAATATCCGCAATGTCCTTTTCAAATTGCTCTACAATCTCTGCCAGATTTGTTTTGCATCTGCCGCATGTAGGGCATGATATGATATTTATACCGGTTTTTCTGAGACCCATGTCCCGCAGAATGTGATAGGCGGCAATTACCTCGTAGGTTGGATTACCTGTGAGAGATACTCTTATTGTATCCCCGATACCTTCGTTAAGTAAGATACCTATGCCTATGGACGATTTGATGACTCCCGAAAACACAGGCCCGGCTTCCGTGATGCCCACGTGAAGTGGGTAATCCGACACTTTTGAAAATTTTTTGTATGCCTCTATGGTCTCGAAAATGTCTGATGCCTTGAGAGAGACTTTGAGTTGTGTCCAGCCGGCATCCTCAAAAAGCTTTGTATAATATAATGCACTCTCTACCATAGTCTTCGCGTTGGGCTTCGCATGATTTTGGAGCAGGCGTTTTTCTATTGAACCGATATTGATGCCGATCCGCACGGGTGTACTCGTATCTTTTGCAAGCAGGGCAATTTCTTTTATCTTCCGAACATTGTTTATTGTTCCCGGGTTTATCCTTATTCCATCTATACCCGACTCCATGGCCCGGAGGGCAATTTTATGATTAAAATGAATATCTCCGACAATCGGAACATCTGTTTCCTCTTTCAGGAAGGGGACGATCTTACATGTATCAAGCTCGGGAAGGGCAATCCTTACAATCTCGCATCCTGCTTTCTTCAGTTCTCTTGTCTGATTCAGTGTTTGCTGAAAGTTTTCCGGATCCGCCTTGAGCATGGATTGAACCACTATTGGACTATTCCCCCCTATAGAAACATTACCGACTTTAATTGTCTTTGTCTTCTTTCTTTTCATATATACAAGCTATCCTTAAAATGATTATGAGAATGAGCCGATGGGCCGCCTGACCCGCACAACCGAGCTCATTGTATACAACTATACATCCTTTCGAAAACCTTGTCAATGTCATAATTTCTTTCGTGACGCACGCCCTTACCATGCTGAAACCTGAAATCTCAGTCCACGAGTGCGTTACTTACACACCGCAGTCATTACATTGACACGCGGATCGGCAGAATCACTGTTGCCACGCCGTTCCATTGGAGCCTTCGTTGGATGGAAAAAGCGGTCTCATTATGGAGTATTTTCTGAAAAGGGTTCTCGTGACGAAACACTAGTTTTCCGGTGAATACTGTCGACCTCGGAAACTCTCTTACTACCGTTTCCGCAAGCTCGGTCACTGTATCCACGACATCCGTTCCCACATCCATTCTGAAATCTGCTGGAAATCCATGCTGACGCGTAATTTTCACGTATTTCTCGAGATCTTTTTTCACGGAGGCTTTCAGTGCTTCAATTTCGGCAATGCCTTTGAAGGTACCAGAATCAATTTCCGCGACAGCGACAAAGATAAAATTGGCATACACATTAGGGAAAGACCGAACGATTGACAAGAGCGTATGAAGTCCAAACCCGTTAAACCCACTTACCAGCAATATTGCAGTCATATTCCTGAGGTCAACCGGTTTGGCGTTAAAAGGAGTAACTGCAGGTATGTCGGATAACATGTCGGCCAGTTTTCCCATGACTTGACTCACTTTATTATAGTGCCTTCGTATAAGGTAACATAATCCTATCACAAAGGAAGTGATTACGATGGTAACCCATCCGCCCTCTTCAAATTTTTCGTAAAGAGTAACTACTAGGATTGTTACGCAAACCATAAATCCTATAAGGTGGATAACAATATGTTTTTTTCCGTTTTTGCCTTTCTCCTTATTTTTCATGAAAAATCTGGCCATTCCGAACTGGGATAGGGAAAAAGTAACAAACACGTTAATTGAGTACATGATTACAAGGGATGTAATGGAGCCATGTGTATAAATAAGGATGGCAAATGCGGCCACACCCATTAACAATACACCATCTTGCATTGTCAGTCGCTCGGAAAGAGCTGCGAACCGGCGTGGAAGCCAGCGGTCTATCGCCATGTTCGCCATGACGGCCGGACCGCTCGCAAAACCAGACTGGGCTGCTACAACAAGAATAGCGCCCTCCGATAATATCGTGACCAGGGCGACGACGTTACCCAGGGGCCATTCTCCGAAAACTTTCTCGGAAAGGATGGCGTTCAGAGTCTTCCCTTCTGTTGGTTTTATATTGAACAGAAGATAGCATATGAGGAGTCCCCCTGCGGTTACGGCCAGCGAAGTGGCCATATATATCATGGTCCGTTTTCCGGTCTTAATTTTTGGTTCCCGCATGATGTGCATAGCATTGGAGACAGCCTCAATTCCTGTATAAGTACCGCCCATAGAGAAAGCGCGCAGGAATATACCCATCATACCTACGCATCCAAGAGTCGAAAATCCCCCGGTGAAGCCTGCAGTCAGATTCTCCGTCAAAGGTCTTACCTGGGACGCATGACTCACTATGCCGTATCCTATGAGTACGGCATGAGTTACAACAAAAATAAAGAAAATAGGTACAAACATCTTCACTGACTCTTTTACTCCTCTCAGATTAAAAACAACCAGAACAATAATGAGAAATCCTACAAAAATCAGTTTGTATTTCTGAAACGAGAGAGGAAAAAAACTGAAAATAGAATCACCGCACGATACAAGGGATACAGTAATGGTGAACATGTAGTCGACAAGAAGAGCGCATCCCGAAATTACACCCGCGCCTTTGTTAATGGTGTGGGTTGCGACGATGTAACCTCCTCCCTGTGGAAAATGCTCAATTATCCTAGAGTAAGTATAAGATATAACGATCACGGTGAAAACGGTTGCCAAAGCCAGAAAAATGACCAGGTAAGTGTGCTGCCCCAAAGCTCTGAATGTTTCTTCTGGACCATACGAAGCAGATGACAGACCGTCGGCGCCAAGTCCTATCCATGCAAGTATTGGAATTAGCGAAATCTTGTGGAATATGGAAGGCTCGGTAACACTTCGGGGTGTCCCTATGAGCGTCCGTTTCACTTTTTCAACGAAAGTCAACTTATGGTCTGAGATATCTTCGCCCATACTGCCCTCCGTCGAGGGGGACCCGCGCTTTATTTCGTTGGTAAAGGTATTTTAGCTTCATCACAGACTGTATCTGAATATTTGTTTACTCAATTCACAATAGGTTACCCCTTACCATGAAGAAATTCAACATTTTCGTTGGTTTTGGTTTACAGGCTGCGGTGACCATCGGCGATATAAAGTATAGGGTATTAATGAAGCGGTGATAGGGGTGTCCATATCTGACAATAAAGCCGCTTAAAAGGAGATACGGTTCTTTTCTGGAAGTGGTTTGACAAATAAGCTATTTTAATATTGAATAATGCTCATGCCAGAAGTTCCATCTTTTCCTGAGTTTAAATCCATTGAGCTTGGGGATCGCAGTGTTTTCACTCGTATTTTGAAAGAATACCAGCCTGAGACTTCGGAGTGGACCTTTACGAATCTTTTTATTTGGCGTGACCATTACCGGTTTCGGTGGTCCGTCTATGGAAATTTACTTATCATAACTGGTGAGCAAGACGGGACCGGCGCCTATGTGATGCAACCTATGGGGCCGCCCCCAAGACGAGACACCGCCCTGACGGTCTTGAAATGGCTTAGAAAGGAAGAAGGAGTATCCCTCCCAACCATAGAGAGGGTGGATGCGCAGATGATAGAAGAACTCCATGGAGCACCTGGTTTATTTATTGAGCCCACTCATGATCATTACGATTATGTCTACCTGAGAGATGATCTTGTGCAACTTGCCGGAAACAAGTATCGTACCAAGAGAAATCGCATCAACAGAATCACGCGAAATCACAGTTTCACGTTTGAACCCCTTGAGGAGCGCCATTTAGAAGCATGCCTTGAATTGCAATCTAATTGGTGCGAGGTACGACGTTCCGAGGAAGACCTTAGTCTCTTGGGAGAGTGGGGGGCAATTCAGGAAGCCATGGAGAATTTTGAGGCCCTCGGGCTTCAGGGAGGCGTGATCACTATCGGGGGAAAGGTGAAAGCCTTCTCTGTAGGTGAAATGCTGAATGACGCCACGGCGGTAATTCATATCGAGAAAGCAAATCCTGAAATATCGGAACTCTATACGATCATAAACCAACGATGCGCTCAGGAATGCTGGAATGTGCGTTATATCAACCGGGAGCAGGACCTTGGAATACCTGGGCTGAGAGAAGCCAAACTTTCCTATCACCCTCACCATATGGCACCCAAATACAGGGTTACTTTAACCGGCTTCGAGTAATAAATAAATTCCTCCTGTCCGGTTCGTTCTTCGGGCGGCCGCCCCTGTGTGGTGCCTCGCCGAATGAGACTCAGCGATAGTTTTATTGGCCTATTTTCAAGACCTTAGCGCCTCGTATTTTGCTTTCCCTAAGTTCGGCTACAGCCCTATTCGCTTCCTCAAGGTCGAATATCTGGATCTCTGGTCTTATCGGTATCTCCGCTGCCAACTCAAGAAATTTGCTTACATCCCACCGTGCGACATTAGCCACGCTTTTCAGCTCCTTCTCGAGCCATAAGTGAGTGGGGTAGTCGAGGTCAAGAAGAGACTCTTTGTCGGTTGACTCTTTGCGAATAGCATTTACGACAAGCCGACCTCCTTTTCTGAGGTTCTTCATAGACTCCAAGATCGGTTTCCAAGCGGGTGTTGTATCAATAATTGCATGAAGTTTCTCTGAAGGATCATCCTCTATACGTCCTGTCCAAAAGGCCCCAAGCTCTCGCGCCAGCCCCCTTTCGGACTCGCTTCTTGCGAAAACAAAAATCTTGCTTCTCGGGTACATGTGAAGTGCCATCTGTATCACAAGATGGGCGGACGCGCCGAACCCGGTAAGACCCAAATTTTCTCCATCTTGCAAGTCCGTAAACCTCAAAGAACGGTAACCGATCGCTCCGGAGCAAAGCAGGGGAGCAGCTTCAATATCAGGAAATGATGGCGGAATCGGAAATGCATAATCTTCTGGGACCAAGGTAAACTCGGCATAACCGCCATGGACATCCCTGCCGGTTGCCTTAAAGTTGTCACACAGATTGTCATTACCCTCGGCGCAGTACCGACATTTCCCGCAGGAAGAGTGAATCCAAGCCACGCCGACGCGGTCTCCTGTTTTGAACTTGGTTACCTTCTTTCCGGCCCTTTCGACTCTCCCTACGATCTGATGTCCAGGGATTATAGGGAGAAAAGCAGGGGCTGTCCGTCCTTCTATCTCATCAATTTCCGTGTGACAAACCCCACAGGCTGAGACCCTCACAAGGAGATCATTCTCTCCTTCAATGGGCACAGGCATATCTATCAGTTCCAATGGGTTGGTCCCTGAGCCAAGGCTGCCGATCCTCGTTATTACCATCGCTCTCATTCAGTCAACCTCCTCGCAAAACAGTTACCACTGGTGCTGGGACGTATCGCTTATTAAACAAAACCGGAAGGCGCACGACCCATTTACCGCGGATTACGCTCGGTTTGGTACCGAAATTTATTGACAAACTATCTGCCGAGAATTTACTATAACTCTTGCTTGCCGGTTTGTCCAGCGGGCGGGTTGGAAAGATGGTGGCCGGTTCAAAACGGCGTATATTCCATTTTTCCAATGGCCAGCTACAGCAAAGGAGGACTATAGTGAAGATCAGAAGGGCAGTGATAAGTGTCTCCAGCAAGGACTATTTATCGGAACTTGCATTGTTTCTTAAAAATAGCGGGGTGGAGCTATTGTCTACCGGGGGCACAAAGAAATTTCTTGACGACATCGGTGCCGATCCCTTGGAGGTTAGTTCTTATACAGGTTTTCCAGAAATAATGGATGGGAGAGTTAAGACACTCCATCCAAAAATTCATGGAGGAATTCTCAACATACGAGACAACGAAGAACATCAGAAAGCAATGGAATCTCTGGACATAAAACATATTGATATGATCGTCGTGAACCTCTATCCCTTTAAGGAAGTGATAAACAAAGGCTGTACATTCGAAGAAGCAATTGAGAATATCGACATCGGGGGGCCTTCAATGATTCGGGCTGCTGCGAAGAATTTCAAATACATGACTGTTGTGATTGATCCGGACGATTACGGAAAAGTAATGGAAGAAATGAAGACCCACTATGGAGAGACTACTGAGGAGTTTAGATTTTATCTCGCGAAAAAAGTTTTTTATCTGACTTCGGATTATGACAGGGCGATTCATGCGTACCTGTTTGAATCAAAACTTTAGGGAAGGCGATTCATGAAGGTACTTATCATAGGAAGCGGGGGCAGGGAGCACGCTCTTGCGTGGAAATTATCGCAATCGGATCTAGTAAAATCCATATTGTGCGCACCGGGAAATGGCGGCATATCGGACATTGCCGACTGCGTCGAGATTGATGTCAATAACACGGATGGGTTGGTTCGGCTGGCAAAGCGGGAGAAAATTGATCTTGCTGTTGTGGGGCCGGAAAACCCCTTGGCTCAAGGCATTGTAGATCAATTTAATGGTACCGGGATCGCAGTTTTTGGCCCGTCCATGAAAGGTGCCGAGATAGAAGCAAGCAAACTCTTCGCTAAGGAAATGATGGTTGGAAATGGAATACCGACGGCCCCCTTCAGGAGTTTTATCGATTACGATGATGCTGTGCGGTATATCAGGGACATTGCCGCGCCTTTCGTGATAAAGGCCGATGGTCTCTGCGCAGGGAAAGGTGCTTACGTAATAAAAGATAATGAAGAGGCGGAGAAGGTGCTGGAAGACCTCATGGTTCGTAGGATCTACGGGAATGCAGGTGTGAAGATTATCATTGAGGATTTCCTTTCCGGGGTAGAGGCGTCTTGCCTTGCGTTTACCGACGGAAAAACCATTCTGCCTATGCTTCCGTCCCAGGATCATAAGCCTCTTCTCGATAATGGTGAAGGGCCAAATACGGGAGGGATGGGGGCTTATACGCCCATACCTTTCGTGGATGGCCAGATGGATGACCTAATACATTCGCAGATCATGATGCCGATGATTATGGCTTTACGCAACCGAGGGATCGTATATAAGGGGGTATTATACGGCGGATTAATGATAAGAGACGGCAATCCCTTTGTCATTGAGTTTAATGCCCGATTGGGAGATCCGGAGACGCAACCCATTCTCTTCAAGATGGAAAGCGATATTGTTCCGATTTTAATGGCATGCGTGGAAGGACATCTGGACAGTATCCCCGAGATAAAGTGGAAACCAGGTGTTTCCGTTTGCGTGGTACTGGCTTCGAAAGGCTACCCGGACAAACCGGAGAAAGGAAAGGCGATAAGAGGTCTGGAGGAACTTAAAAAGCGTGACAACGTGATGGTTTTCCACGGGGGTACGAAAAAGACGGGAGATACGTATTACACGTCTGGAGGTAGGGTCCTAGGAGTGACCGCCACAGGCAATACGTACGAAGAAGCCATAAGAATTGTATATGATGCAGTGTCGTGTATCGAGTTTGAAGGCATGCAATACAGGAAAGATATCGCCGGTAAGGCGCTTAAAATTATGAAGGAAAGGGACACCAAGCATGAATAGGAATTACAATATTGCAGTCATTCCAGGAGACGGAACCGGCCCGGAAGTAATCACCGAAGGCGTAAAAGTTCTTAATGCTGTATCCCACAAATTGGGTTTCACTCTCAGCTATACGGAATATGACCTCGGGGGCGAAAGATATATGAGGACAGGCGACCTGCTTCCGGAGAGCGTTTTATCCGAACTGAGGCAATTCAACGCAATCTATCTCGGCGCCATCGGTCACCCTGACGTGAAGCCTGGCATTCTTGAAAAAGAGATACTCCTGAAGGCAAGGTTTGAACTGGACCAGTATGTAAACCTGAGACCCGTAAAACTCTACGAAGGAGTCGATACGCCTCTCAAAAACAAGGGACCTGCAGAGATTGACTTTGTGGTAGTCAGGGAGAATACCGAGGGTCTGTATACGGGTGCTGGCGGTGTACTGAAGAAGGGCACTAAAGATGAGGTAGCAGTTCAGGAGTCGATCAACACGCGTAAAGGGGTGGAAAGATGTGTAAGGTTTGCTTTCCAGTATACAAAAAAACGGGGCAAGGAAAAGAAGCTCACTTTATGCGGGAAAACAAATGTTCTCACGTACGCGTTTGATCTCTGGTCAAGGACGTTTTATGATGTTGCGAAAGAGTATTCTGATATAACGGCAGATTATGCACATGTTGATGCCATGAGCATGTGGATGATCAAGAATCCCGAATGGTTCGACGTTATCGTGACAGACAACATGTTTGGAGATATTATCACGGACCTAGGGGCCATGATACAGGGCGGAATGGGAATAGCGTGCGGTGGCAATATCAACCCTGAGGGCGTGTCGATGTTCGAGCCTATTGGTGGTTCCGCACCAAAATATACGGGCATGAACGTCATAAACCCGCTCGCGGCGATTATGGCCGGCGGGATGCTCCTGGAGTTTATAGGTGAACAGGAAGCCTCAGATCTTATTGAGAAAGCTGTTCAGCAGGCCATTGTCAAGAACATAAAGTCGCAGGATGCAGGAAAAATGGGTATGGGGACCTGTGAGGTAGGAGACCTTGTTGCCAAAATAGTGACAAACCTTTAGTCCCGTCCGTTGGGGTTCAGCTCTTTAAACTTTTTCCCTAGAGTGTTCCTGTCAATGTCGAGAAGTTTTGCGCCTTGGGGGTGACTTTTTTAAGACGCATTGCTGCGTTACGAAGATTTTTTCGGCATAATATGGACATCGCCGTTGTTCTTTGTGGGCAGGAGATTGACTATATGCTAAAATTACGCCTCAGCTCGTCTCTCAAAGAGTGTAGTAATTAACGGAACCCCTTGGGGGGTACAATTGTTAAAATCTTGTCATTTTCATAAATACTTTTATAGTTGCTTTCTAAACTTTAATTAGTACCGATAAGAGATATTATGTTAACTTTTATCTAAGACCCACCTCTTTTACACACACTTCTTGAAAAGGCTCCGATTTGCCTCTCGTTTTTTTCTCTCATAGCGGAACATTACCCTTATCCGTTATATTGTTGTGACGCATGTATCTTTGGAACCAATACTTGTACTTGTATTGAAGAAGGTATGAAAACCAACTTTCAGCTTCAATACTACCGGTAAATTATAAATCGTTTTCAATGTCTATCCACAATGTCTTAAACTACGGCACCAGACTCTATGACAGAATGAATTCTCCCATCGGGCTGCTTTCAGGCCAAGGAATATATAAGATTGTTACATTTCTACAAAATATTTCAGCCGTTTCGCTCTGCTATGGTGCTTCAGTTTTCTTAGCGCCTTAGCCTCGATCTGACGAATTCGCTCCCTCGTAACATCGAAAACCTCTCCCACCTCCTCAAGGGTGTGGTCATACTTTTCTCCAATACCAAAACGCATTCTCACCACCTTTTCTTCTCTGGGAGTCAGGGTTGCCAGCGTTTTGTCCAATTGGTTTGCCAGGTCATCACATATGGCATATTCCTGCGGGCTCGGCGTGCTTCTATCTTCTATAAAGTCGGCAAGATGGGTATCATCCTCGTCGCCGACAGGGGTTTCAAGGGAGATAGGTTCTTTGGTGATCTTAAGAACTTTCATCACTCTATCAAGAGAAAATCCTATCTTCCGGGCAATCTCATCCGGCTTGGGTTCTCTCCCCAATTCCTGGACCAGGTTCCGGGAAACCCTGATTATCTTATTGATAGTTTCAATCATATGGACAGGTATCCGTATTGTTCTTGCCTGATCGGCTATGGCCCGTGTGATTGATTGCCTGATCCACCAGGTAGCGTAGGTGCTGAATCTATAACCTCTTTTGTATTCAAATCTATCGACTGCTTTCATTAAGCCGATGTTTCCTTCCTGGACAAGATCAAGAAGGGAGAGCCCGCGGTTCATATATCTCTTCGCAATACTCACTACGAGGCGAAGATTGGCTTTGACCAACTCATTCTTGGCAAACGCGCATCCATCTTCAGTCTTCTCCACTCTCTTCAGATATTCTCTGAGTTCTTCTGGGTCCATTCCCATTTCTGCTTGCACCATCTCAAGCTTTCTTCGGATCATCTTCGTGCCAGTTTGTTTCTGCAGATCGTTTTCAAGGATTTCGATCTTGTCTACATAGCGCCTCATCCGTTGCACTATTCTTTCGATAATCTTCCTACCGAGGTTTATGTCGGCAATAATAGTATGGATCTCCGCAGAAACGGCCGCTTTATTGGTCGCCTGAGCAGATTTATACCGATCATTGATCTCCTTCAATCTATCCAGTAGGATTATTACCCGATTTCGCTGAAATTCTACTTCTGAATCACTCTCTTCTTCATCGACTTCCATCGTAATATCCTGGATGCTCATCTTCCCTGATTTTAGAGAAGGTAAGGCGGCAAGCAATTCTCTGACCGTCCCCGGAAAAGAAAGGATGATCTGCTTGATTTCTTCTTTCGCCTGCTCCATTTTGACGGCTATCTCTTTTTCTCCTTCTTTTGCAAGGAGCGTCATACCGGCCATTTCTCTAATGTAATGCCGGATGGGATTTGTTAAGTTGTCTTCTATTGCCCCTTCAAGGTTTTCCTCCATGACACAGTGGTTGTCACCCGGTTCAACAATGCCTGTGTCATTCTCCGTTGCTTCCATATCGAAAAGCTCAATCTCATCAAACATGCTTTCCGGCTTATCTTTGTCCGACATAGGAATAAAGAAATCTCCGTCTTTCAGGCTTCTATCATAAGAAAAAAAACCTCTGGTCTTTTCAGGCATGGTTCCCCCGCTATACAAAATGTGATTTTATAAATGCCAATACCTGTTTTTTTTGCTGGAGAAGTTCCATAACTTTTTTATCGTTACCATTCCTTTCAGCTTCCGACAATCTTTCGGTTATCCGCTCCGCCTCTTCTTTCATGTATTTTTTCTCTACATGTTTAAGATAGTCGGACAGGATTCTCTTTGATTCCGTCTCATCGCATTCGGCCACATCAAGAGCCGACTGAACTACGAAATCTCTCAAATTGGTATTGTCTAGCAATCCGATAAAGCTGTTGATCTCCAACTGTTTTTTTTCCTCAAAATATTCAAACATTCTTTTCAAAACTTCCTTTATATCATCATTCTTTACGTGTTTTATCACCTCCCTACCGTTCATTGCATGGATTAACGACGGATTGTTTATCAGGACCCCTACCACCCTTTTCTCAATAATATTCGTCGTATCCTTTCTCGTAGGCTTTGAAACTTGCCCCGTCGTGGTCGTTCCCTTAAAACTGTCGAAAAAGTGCTCCTCTTCTACACCGGTCAGTTCCGAGAGCCTTTGTATATAAAGCCTTTTCTTGATCCCATCCCGTATTGTCTCAACGTGAGGTGTTACCGTCTTTATAAAGGTCAGTTTGCCTTCAAGCTTATCGAGCTTGCATCTTGCCATATAATAGTCAAAGAAATAATCAAGAATCGGTTTTTTGCACTCTGAAAGTGTGTCCAAACCCCCCGTTCCTTTTTCACGAACAAAACTGTCAGGATCATGCCCGTCTGGAAGCACGATCATACTCCCGTTAATATCCATTTCCGAAAGGATCCCTATGAGCCTCAAGGCACTCTTTACTCCCGCCTCATCTCCGTCAAGCATGAGGGTTATATTTTCAGTGTAGTTTCGGAGCTTAGAGAGCTGTCCTTCGGTAATTGATGTTCCAAGAGTGGAGACCACATTTTTAATGCCGTTCAAATAAAGCGCTATAAGATCAAAGTAGCCTTCCACAATAAAAACTTCATTCTTTTCCGTAATATACTTTTTTGCCTTATCTATTCCAAAGAGAGAAAAACGCTTCGAAAATATGGAAGACTCTGGTGAGTTAATATACTTGGGAATTGCGTCCTTCTCCATGGCACGCGCCCCGAACCCGACTACTTTTCTAGTCACATCAAAGATGGGGATTACGATCCGGCCCCTGAAAATATCGTAGATATCACCATCTTTCATTCTCAGGATTCCTGTCCCAAGAAGAATGTCATCAGGTATGTGCGCACTCTTGAGAAAACCTCTCATGCTGTACCTTTGGCGGTCGCTGAAACCAATCTTGAATTCATTAATCCCATCTTGATTGAGGCCACGATCCGAAAGGTACCGAAGCGCTGAAGGATTGCTTTTCAGGCAATCGTGATAGTGTTCCACCAGTCTTGCAAGGGCATCATGCTGTTTGGGCCTCTTTGTATTCCCTGCCTGCTCCAGTTTGATTCCGTACTGACCGGCGAGGGCTTCCAGAGCCTCCTGAAAACTAAGATTCTCATACTTTATTATGAAATTGATCGCATTGCCACCTTCGTGGCAACCAAAACAATAATATATTTGTTTATCAATACTTACAGTAAATGAAGGTGTTTTTTCTTTATGAAATGGACATAACCCTATGTAATCCTTACCTGCTTTCCTTAATTTGACATACTGAGAAACGACATCAAGAATATTAATCTTGTCAAGGACCTGGTCGATATTGGTTCTCATGGCAGTTCTACCACCGTTACGCCTGCATTTGTATTTCCCTCATCTCTCTTTAATTTTACGTAGTCTACGCCATGAAGATGTTTTTTGACCGCTGTCATCAGTTTGCCCGTGCCAACGCCATGCAATATCCGTACTCGTGGCATGCCTTGCAGTATTGCCCTATCTATAAATCTGTCGAGTTCTTCCATGGCCTCCTCGACTCGCATACCGATAAGATTCAACTCAGCTTCCGCTATGGGTTGAGCGGCAATCTGAACGCTTTTACCAGACAGGACTTTTCGCTCAATCGCTACTCGCTCAAGTTGCCCCATGGGCACTTTTGTCCTGATATTGCCCACCTGAATTTCACACATACCTTCTTCGTCAGTTTTCAGTACATACCCATTGGTCCCCAACGTGCGGACTCTAACATAATCGTCGACTTGAATATTCTGCGTGGCCTGCGCTGTGGCGGGCGTCTTGCCATCTACTCTGTTTTTTAGTGTTTTAAGCCGTTCTTTGGCGGTCTTTGTCGCCATTTTCTCTTTCTTCTCAAGTTCTCTGCGTATTTCTTCTATCTCAGTTTCAACTTCACGCATGCGAGACTCACATTGATCTTCAATCTTTTTTAAGTACTTCTCCCGGTTATCCTTGAGGAGGCGGAGTCTCTTTTTAGCCTCTTCTCTAAGCCTGGCCAATTTCTTCTGTTCTTCTTCAATTTTCTTTCCCCCTAACTCAAGAGCCATGACTAGATCATTCAACATGTGCTCCTGCTTTCCCAAGTATCCGTAACTGGCCTCAATAATGCTTGCAGGCAGCTCAAGACTCTTGGCTACGCTGATCGCATTACTGTAGCCCGCGATCCCGTAAACAAGTCTATACTTTGGCTTCATTGTGTCTTTATCGGACTCTGTGGCGACATTTAGGGCAAATGGCTTCGTGTAACCATACGCTTTCAGGAGGTTAAGGTGTGTTGTAACAACCACTCTGCACCCTTTTCCTACAAATCCGTCGATGATGCTCATGGAAAGAGCCGAGGCTTCCTGTGGTTCCGTTCCTCCGCCGATTTCGTCAATGAGCACAAGTTCGTCACCTTTTGACCGGTAGAACAATTCCTTTATGGTTTGCATATGGGCTGTAAAACTTGACAGCTCCATCGAAATATCCTGTTCGTCGCCCATAACCGCGAATATGTGAGAGGCAATGGGTACGAGCGGTCGGCCTGCCGCCGGAATGAAAAGGCCGGCCTGAGCCATCACGGACAAGAGGCCGATCGTCTTAAGAGCGGCGGTTTTGCCGCCTGCATTGGGACCGCTTATTATCATTGCCTTCTTATCGCTGCCCATAATCACATCTATGGGAACCGCTCTTTCCCGCTTCGAAAGCACAATAAAGGGATTTAGGGCTTGCTTTATCTCAAGGGACCCTCCCACGCTGATTTCTGGTCTCACACACCCAAACTCCAGACTGAAGAGGGCAAGACAATGATAAAAGTCCAGATTCCTGAGGATGTGCATGTTGATGGCCAGATCGCCCACAGAATCTCTCACGAAATCCGTCAACTCACTGAGAACCCTCTTCTCTTCTTCCCTTTCTTCCTCTTCCAGGACATTGATGGAATTGTTTAATTCGACGCACTCAATGGGTTCTGTAAATGAGGTTTTCAATGAGTGGGAATAGTCGTGTACAATGCCTTTCAGGGCTTCATTAAAATTAGGCTTCAGAGGGATTACATATCGGCCGTTTCTTATCGCTATATACGTATCTTGCAATACAGGGCGAACAGCTTCCCTGTCCATGATTCTTTCAAACTTTTTCTTTATTCGCTCTCTCAGACTGAAAAGATCAGACCTTATTTTTGACAGCTCATACGAGGCGGTATCTTCAATAAATCCTTCCACGTTTATGGTTTTCATTATTCGGGAGTTCACAGTATGAAGCGGCCTCAGAGCCTCAAGCACCTCTTCCGTGTATGGCCCTCTCACATGAGTCTTCCTAAGAAAAGAGGAGATATCATCGCATGCACTCAAGAAATGGGAAATAAGAATAAAATCTTCTGATCCCAACACGGTATTGCGGACCGAAAGCCTCTTTGATAAATCATCTATATCTGGGATGTCTGAGAGAGGGATCTTTCCGTCCCATTTGATAACTTCAAGAACTGACCCCAGTTTTTCTTGTTTTTCCATCACCTCGCTGGGATCACTCAAGGGCAACAGTCCGCTTATCATCTCATCGGCAAAATGTGTCGACGAATAGCTTTTTAAAATGTTGAGTAATTTTATGTAATCAAGATATGATAGGGTTTTGTCAACCATAAAGGGCTTTGACTATCTTATTTAGAAGATAGTCTTTTAAGCACCATTTCACTCAATACTTTTCCATCCACTCTTCCGGGATACTTCCCAAGGATAGTTTTAATGATTTTCCCCATATCTTTTTTATCTTTTGCTCCAGTTTCCTCAATCGCCCATTCGATTTCCTTTGCCATTTCCTCCTCCGTCAGCTGGGAAGGAAGAAACTCTTTCAATATTTCAAGTTCTTTTTCCTCTTTTTCAACCAGATCGTTTCTTTGCCCTTTCTTAAAATTTTCTATCGATTCAATATGTTGCTTTATGGATGTTTTGATGAGAGAGAAAAACTCGTCTTCGTTTATTTGTCCTATTTTTTCAACTTCTTTATTTTTGATAGAGGTCAAGATCATCCGGAACAGAGACAAGCGTACATGGTCTCTTCCTTTTAAAGCCTTCTTCAGACCTTCTTCAATCATGGTTTTATATTCCATTGTTAATAAAGACCTTATTGGCTGCCCGTCTTGTTTCCTAAGTCTTGTGAGGGTACCCTTCGAAGGGCTTCCTTTCGCATACACTTACGGCAGGCATCCGTGTCCCCCTCCTTTGAGTATAAAATAAAAAAATATGAGTATTGAATTGCTCTATTTAAACGTAATTTCCTGCCGAAGTCAATAGATTTGTTAAAGGTAACTTCCTACAAAAACGGATTCCTGAGTACAATGGTGTTCTCACGATCAGGTCCCACCGAGACTATATCAATCCGGACATGGAGTAATTCCTCCAGTCTTTGCAGGTATTTTTTTGTATTCAAAGGCAGGGCTTCATATCTGGTTATGTGTGTTGTCGGCGTCTTCCATCCCTCAATTTCCTCGTACTGCGGTTCTGAACGCTCATAATCGGCAACACTCAAGGGCGGAGAATTATGGAATCTTTTCCCTATCTTGTAACTGACGCATATCTTGATCGTATCAAACGAATCAAGGACGTCGAGTTTCGTGAGGCACAACCCATTTACACCATTCACCTTGAGTGCCCTTTTTACAATCACGGCGTCAAACCACCCGCATCTGCGCGGCCTGCCGGTAGTGGCCCCATATTCACCGCCAACTTCCCTCAACTTGAGGCCTTCATCGTCTTCGAGTTCGGTAGGGAACGGTCCCTCACCTACCCTGGTAGTATATGCCTTGCAGATGCCGAGTATATAATTGAGCGCCGTGGGGGGCGTTCCTGAACCAGACGCGATACTTCCCGACACGGTATTAGATGAAGTCACATAAGGGTAAGTGCCATGGTCGATGTCGAGATACGTGCCCTGAGCCCCTTCAAAGAGTATATTCTTTCCCTGTTCTATGTTTGTGTGCAGGAAACCTGCCGTATCGGCAGCGTATTTCTTCAGAACCTTTCTGTATCCGTTGAAGGACTTTATGACCTCTCTTGCACTGAAGCCTTCATCTTTGTAATATTTTTTGATCACAAAGTTTTTAAGCTCCAAGTTCTGTTTCACTTTCTCGGAGAATACTTTTTTATCTAAAAGGTCAATCACTCTTATGCCAAGCCTGCTCATTTTGTCCTCATAAGCAGGACCGATACCTCTTCCAGTTGTTCCTATCTTTTTTCTGCCTTTTGCTTCCCTCAGGGAATCCAGTTTTTTGTGATAAGGCATGATGACATGAGCAAGATGACTTAGGAGGAGTTTCTTATCATCGCTCAGATAACCAAGGCTTTTCAATTCCTCAATTTCCTTCTCGAATACATCAGGGTCCAGGACCACGCCGTTGCCGATAACACAATATTTTTTCTCATGGAGTATGCCAGACGGGAGGAGGTGAAGCACTACCTTCTGATCGCCTACCACAATCGTGTGTCCGGCATTGGCTCCACCTTGGAAACGCACAACCACATCGGCGTAGTTGCTAAGCATGTCTATTATCTTGCCCTTTCCTTCGTCCCCCCACTGAATTCCCACTACTCCTACGTTAGGCATATTTCCTCTCCAATTCTCTCTTGAGATAAGCAAACGTATATTTCTAATATACCTTGGAAGGCAAAATCAAATAAAATCAACACTTGGAAATTTATACAAGATGGTATCCTCCCAGTTATCCATAATTATGAGACGCTCACATCAGAGGACCACGTCTGCCCGGCCCAAAAAGGATAGATAGAGGAAGCATGCACCTATCGAAGGCTGATAAAGCGTCGGCCATTTCAAAAAATCAAACGCATACAGCCCATATATAATATAACTACCTTAGATCCAACCGACTATACTCAGACACAAAACCGGGTATTCCGAACGATGGTCCCCAGGATCATGAGCAAAAGTACCATCGAAGCCTTTCTGTTGCAACTCATCGTGGTTGGTGTTACAATTAAAAGAGGTATGCATGAAAATCGGGATAATCTCTGACACTCACGAAGATAAAATGAAGGCTTTGCAGTACATAGTCAGGAAAGAATTTTTGCCGAGAGGGGTTGATCTGATTATCCATTGTGGCGACATAATTCCTGAACACGTTAATCCTGAATTTTTTGGGAATCTGCCGGTAATCTGTGCCTTGACGGACGAGCAGGAAACTGATTGTGCGGAAGGAAGGGCTGATTCTCTTTGTCCCGGGGCCGAGCCGCCTGACTGGCGATTTACCCGTCCAGGAAAACGGATCGTGCAAATCGGAAAAATCAGCGCCTATGTCGGCCACAAGTTGTCATATGATTACTGGAAGTCGTCCAAGGGTGAGATTTACACGAAGATGTATGAAATTCGAAAAGATCATAACAATGTGAGATATCTGTTTGCTGGTCATATGCATCATCAAACTTTAATCGAATCTCCTCTCATCAGTTTCATAAATCCGGGGGCAACTGAAGGCGCCTTTGGTGATGCCGGAGGCTATGAGTTTGCCACGGTGGACACCGACAGCGGTGAGATTGTGTTCAGCAGGATAAAATATCCTCTGCCCGTGAAAAAGCCTCTCAGGCTTGGGGTAATTTCCGATTCTTTTGACGTCTCGGAAATGAATCCCAGTTTTTGGCGGAAGCTGGCAGGGAAATTTCGAGAGGCAGGCGTTACGCACATTATTCACTGTGGCAATATATCTTCCGAAGATGTCGGATTGGATGTGCTTTCCGATTTTCAGGTATTCTACTATTTACGGCCCGAACAAGAACGAAAAGCGCGTCAGCCTGACAATTGGATGCTTATCCCCATTGATCCGCCCATAGTCGAGATCAACGGATACAGGTTTTTGGTGGATTTAACGTTAAGCAGAAAGCTCCTCGGTAAGAGCGAGGCCGAAACTTATTCCATAACCAGTGGCATATTAAAGGCAAATCCTGAGACAAATTTTATACTTACAGGGTTTACGCAAAATGCATTCCTGGATGAGATGCAAAATATTGTGGTTCTTAACCCAGGAGATATAAAAAATGATCAGGACTACGTTATTATTGATTTGCCTAGATATGAGATCACCTTCTCCCACATTCAGCGCGAGCCTCTCCCGTTACTCGATTAACGTCTCCACAGGAAGAAGATAAATCCTGCCACCCGTCACGTTCTTGCTGCCAGGAAAGTCACCTCTTTCAAGGACGATGACCTGGAGATTGTTCTCTGCAAGTTTATACGCGCAGGAGAGTC